>NZ_MEGQ01000038.1:0-25509 GCF_001725585.1 Thiomonas sp. SCN 64-16
TGCCCCGAGGCCAGCAGGCGATCGATCTGTTCATTGATGGGCACATTGCCCGGCAGCAGCGTCAGCGGGTTGGCATAGCGCGCAGTCTGGATCTGGAACTCGTTGACCAGCCGCAGCAGATCGCCCACCAGCAACAGGCCGCGATAGTCGCCCTGCTCGGTGACCAGCACGCCCTCGGTGGCGTGGCGAAAGCTGGCATCGGCGATCAACTGGCTGGCCTGGTGCAGACTGCTGCTCACATCGAGCTTGAGCACGTCGGCGCTCATCACCTGGGCGCAGGGTTTGTTGCCCAGCAGGTCGCGTACATGCGGACGCCAGAGCCGGTCGGCCAGCACATAGCGGTTGAGAATGCCCAGGGCGCGCCCGTTCGCATCGACCACGGGAATCGACATCAGATCGGGCTGAGCGTCGAAGCGGCGCAGCACCTCTTCCAGCCGTACTTGCGGCTGCACCGGAGCGATCGGGCGCGCCAGGCCGAGCGCCGACTGTTCCACGCTGCCGCGCGAAGCCAGCGGGTACAACTCGGGTTGAGCCGCCTCGATCAAGCCCCGTTGCGCCGGGCGCATTTCACGCGACGGCACAGCAGACGGCCGCTCCAACACAAAGCCCTGCGCCAACTGCACGCCGATTTCGCGCAGCACGCGCAGATCGCGGGCCGACTCCACGCCCTCGGCCACCACCCAAGAACGGCTGGCCTCGGCCATGAGCAACATCGAGCGCACGAACGCGGCCTTGATCGCATCATCGGCCAGCCCGGCGCAGAACGCCCGGTCGATCTTGAGATAGCGCGGATGCAGGCGCTGCCAAGCTTCGAAGCGGCCGAAACCCCGCCCCATGTCGTCCAGCGCCAGCGTAAAACCGAGGCGGTGCAGATGTTCGGCCTGCTCCATGCCCACGCCGTCTTTCAGCAGATCATCGCTTTCCAGCAACTCGAACACGATGCGCGACGGCGGCAAGCCCAGTCTTTGCAACAAATCGAGCGCGGCCGAGCTGCCCAGCCAGCCCGAATCGAGCAAGGTCTGCGTGACGTTGATGAACAACTGCCCCGGCAAATTCAGCCGGGCGAACGTCTCTAAACTCGTGCGCACGCACAGGGCATCGAGCTCGTACAAGCGCCCGTTCTCCCGCGCGGTCTGAAACAGCGCATCCGGTCGCTCCAGCGGCGAGCCCTGCGGCCCGCGCGCCAGCGCCTCAAAGGCGTGGATCGACTGACCCCGCAGATCGAACACCGGCTGAAACTCCACGCGCAGCTCGCCATGCGTAAGCAGCCGGTCGAGCAGGATGGCGAGATAGCCGATCTGGGGTTGTACGAGAGAAAGCATGGGGCGAAGTGCGGGAAAGATGCCCGGTTTTATCCCACCCACATCACAGTTTGATGACAGTCATGGCGATTTCATGTCGGCATGCCGCAACACAAAGCCCTGTCCTGCAAAAACGAGACAACTCAACCACAATAGGGCTCACAGCGCCACTTTGGCCTGCTCCCTGATTCACCTGAAAGTTATCTAAAAGGACATCGAAAATGGCAAAGATTCTTGTTTTGT
The DNA here is from genome assembly GCF_001725585.1 of Thiomonas sp. SCN 64-16. Lineage (NCBI taxonomy): Bacteria > Pseudomonadati > Pseudomonadota > Betaproteobacteria > Burkholderiales > Thiomonas > Thiomonas sp. SCN 64-16. The sequence goes on from NZ_MEGQ01000038.1 coordinate 1,545, forward strand.
ATTACAGCACCTGGGGTCATGTGGAAACCATGGCGCACGCGGTGGCCGAAGGCGCGCGCAGCGTGCCGGGCTGCAGCGTGGACATCAAGCGCGTACCCGAAACCATGCCGGCGGAAACCGCGGCTGCCATCCATGCCAAGACCGATCAGGCCGCGCCCATTGCCCAGCCCGCCGACCTGGCGGACTATGACGCGGTGATCTTCGGCACGCCCACGCGATTCGGCAATATGTGCGGCCAGATGCGCAACTTTCTCGACCAGACCGGCGCACTGTGGCAGCAAGGCAAGCTGGTGGGCAAGGTGGGCAGCGTGTTTGTCAGCACCGCCACCCAGCACGGCGGGCAGGAAACCACCATCACATCCTTTCACACCACCCTGTTCCATCACGGCATGATCGTGGTCGGCGTGCCCTATGCCTGTGCCGGCCTGACCCAGATGGACGAAATCACCGGCGGCACGCCTTACGGCGCCACCACCCTGAGCAAAGGCGACGGCAGCCGCCAGCCCAGCGCCAACGAGCTCGACATTGCTCGCTACCAGGGCAAACATGTCGCGGAAGTCACCAAGAAGTTGTTTGGTTGATGCCGCCAGCCGCGGAGCCCGGCCACGCCTGCCGCCCCGGCTGCGCGGCCTGCTGCATCGCGCCGTCGATCAGCAGCCCGATTCCCGGAATGCCGCAGGGCAAGCCAGCGGGCGCGCCCTGCGTGCAACTCACCGCTGATCTGCGCTGCGCCATTTTCGGCAGGCCCGAGCGTCCGTCCTGCTGCAGCGGACTGCAGCCCAGCACGGAGATGTGCGGCGACAGCCGCGAGCAGGCGCTGCACTGGCTGGCCGCACTGGAGCGTGCAACGGCACCCTGAAACCTGCGGGGCGCTTTCCATCAGCTGAACGATCAGACCGTCAGCGGCGCGGAAATGGCATCCATTTGCGCCAGCACTTCTGGCGTGAGCTTGGGCAGCACGCTGAGTGCGCCCAGGTTCTCCTGCAGTTGCGACAGCTTCGAAGCCCCCAGAATGACTGAGCTCACCCGCGGATTGTGAGCCACCCAGGCCAAAGCCAGTTGCGCCACGCTGCAGTCGAGCCGCTGGGCGATGGCTTCGAACTCGCCCACCGCGGCATTCTTTCGCGCGTCGAGCAGGCCGTCGCGCAAAAAGCTCACGTTCTGCATCGCGCCCCGGCTGCCTGCGGGGATGCCCTGGCGATATTTGCCCGTCAGCAGGCCCGACGCCAGCGGGCTCCAGGTCGTGAGCCCCAGGCCGATATCGTCGTAGAGCCGGGCGTACTCCTGCTCCACCCGCTTGCGGTGGAACAGGTGATATTGCGGCTGCTCCATCACCGGCTTGTGCAGATGGTGCCGCTCGGCCACCTCGTAGGCGGCGCGAATCTCGTCGGCGCTCCACTCGCTGGTGCCCCAGTACAGCGCCTTGCCCTGCTCGATGACGTTGTGCAGCGCCCAGACGGTTTCTTCGATGGGGGTGTGCGGATCGGGGCGATGACAAAAGATCAGGTCGATGAAATCCAGCCCCATGCGCTTGAGGCTGCCATCGACCGCCTGCATCAAATACTTGCGGTTCAGGGTGTTGCGGCCGTTGATGCGCGGTTTCTCGGCCGTACCCGCGTCGAGCCCCCAGAAAAACTTGCTCGACACCACATAGTCGAGCCGGTGCCACTTGAGCTGCGCCAGCGCCTGCCCCATCAGTCGCTCGCTTTCGCCATTGGCATAGACCTCGGCATTGTCGAAAAAATTGATTCCCGCATCGCGCGCGGCGGCCATCATCTCGCGCACGCCCGAAGCATCGACCTGATTGTGAAACGTCACCCAGGAGCCGAGCGAAAACAGGCTGACTTGCAGGCCGCTGCGGCCAAGACGGCGATAAAGCATAGGGTTGTGCATGGCGTTCTTCTCCGTGAGGTAAAGAACGCTAGCTTAGGCCGCCCGGCAAAACCCCGTGCGTGCAAAACCGCCCAAGTTCAGGCAGAACGCAGCATCAACACCGGGGCTTTTGCCGGGGATGCCGCGGCGGCCTGCAGACCGCGCCACTGGTAGAGCGCTGCTGTGGTTTTTCGGGTGCCGCATTGGCCACAACTCCCACAGGAGCCGCTGCTACAGGTGCCGCCCTGCGCATCGATCCGCTCGACCAGCCCGCGCTGCACCCAGTGCGCCAGCATGTCTTCGGCAACTGACGCAGAAACCTGCACGCAGGCCGCAATCTCGGCGGCGCTGGCAAGCTGCTTTTCACGCAGGCAATCGCGCACGGCGAACAGCGGGTTCATACCAGGCTCTCCAGCCCCTGCGTTGCCACGCGGCGCTCGGTGCGGTCGCCGTATTGCCGCAGGCCCAGCACCAGCAGCACAAAGGCGGCAACGCAAGCGGCCACCCAAAGGGCAGACGATAGGGGATGCTGCGCAAACGTGCCGATCTGATAGATCACCGTGGCCGCGGCCCAGGCGATGCCGATGCCGTAAAGCACGGAAAACACCATCCAGCCCCAGCCCACCTCACGACGCAGCGCCCCCATGGTGCTGGCGCAGGGCACGTACAGCAAGACGAACACCAGATAGGCGAAGGCCGACAGCGGGGTGAACGCAGCCGCCAGCCCGGCGAGGGTTTCGTTGCTGGCGCCGCTGGCCTGCTCGGTCGCGTTGGTGGACTGCAGATCGTGCAAGCCCAGCGGATCAAGGAAGTTGTTGAAAAAGGCCACGGCGTTTTCGGGAATGGTCTTGGCAGCCTCCCACAACTTGGCGCCCACATCAGGCTGCCGGTAGGCCGCCATCAAGTCGGAAGCCTGTTGCCGCTGATAAATGCCGTTGAGCGTGCCGATCACGATCTCTTTGGCGGCTGCGCCCGCCAGCAGGCCCGACACCGCGGGCCAGTTCTCCCGGGTGATGCCCATGGGCTCGAACACCGGCGCAATGGCCCGGCTGCCCTGAGCGAGAAGAGAGTGATCGATGTCGGTCGCCTGCAGGCCCTTGTCCGTCCAGCCTATGCCGGGCAGCACGAACAGCACCACCCCGATGACCACGATCACCTTGCCGACGCGGAAAATGAACACCTTCAACCGCTGCCAGGCCTGCAGCCCAACGCTGCGCAGGCTGGGCAGACGATAGGGCGGCAGCTCCATGACAAAGGGCATGGGCTCACCCCGAATGGCCGTCTTGCCCAGCATCCACGCGGTGAGCAGCGCCACCACGATGCCCAGCACATACAGCAGAAACACCACCTGCCCGCCGGTGCTGCGGAAAAACACCACGGCGAACGCCATATAGATGGTCAGCCGCGCCGAGCACGACATAAAGGGCTGCATCAGCACCGTAAGCAGGCGGCCGCGCGGGTCTTCGATGATGCGCGAGCCCATGATGGCCGGCACATTGCAACCAAAGCCGATGACCATGGGCACCAGCGAGTTGCCGGGCAGGCCCATGCGGCGCATGAAGCGATCCATCGCATAGGCGGCGCGCGCCATATAGCCCGAGTCATCGAGAAACGCGAGGAACAGAAAGGTGAGACCGATGGGCGGGATGAACGAGATGACCAGGTTGAGCCCGCCGCCCACGCCGCCAGCGACCATGGACACCATCCAGTCGGGCAGCCCGGCCTGCAGCATCACATGCCCCACCCCGCCGATGAGCAGCGCCGACGAGGCCTGATCGAAAAAGTCGAGAAAGATATTGCCGCCGCTGAAGCTCACCACGAACACCAGATACAGCACCAGCAGAAACACCGGCACGCCCAGCCATTCATTGAGCACCACGCGGTCGAGCACGTCGGTCACGCGGTGACGCACCCCCATCTTGCCGGTGCGCAGCATGGCAATGGCCGCAAGCTGGTGCGCCCAGCCAAAGCGGGCGGCCGCAACCAGATCGGCCACTTCTTCGCCAGCTTGGGCGAGCACCTGCGCCTGCGCCGCCGCCACGCCGGCCTGTACCTCGGCCGAGGGCGACACCACCAGCCCTTCGAGCAGCCGCAGCGCATCGAAGCGACGCCGTGGCGACGAGGGCACGGCAAGTTGCGCACCGACCTGATCGATCGCCTGTTCGACCTCGGGCGGGTAGGTCGGCATCAAGGCGCTGGGCTTTTGTTGCAGGGCGCCCCGAATCGTGTCGAGCAGATCTGCACGGCCACGGCCTTTTCGCGCCACCAGCGGCACCACGGGCACGCCGAGTTGCTTTGAGAGCGCATGCACTTGCGGCTCCAGCCCCAGCGCCTGCGCCTCGTCCACCATATTGAGCGCGAGGATCAGCGGCTTGCCGGTTTCGAGCAGTTCGAAGGTCAGCGCCAGATGGCGTTCGAGGTTGGAGGCATCGACGATGTTGACGATGAGATCCACCCGCTCATCGAGTAAAAAGTTGCGCGCCACGCCCTGATCGGCGCCGCCCCCGCCCAGCAGGCTGTAAACGCCCGGAAGATCGATCACCGAAAGCTTCAGCCCCGCCGCTAAGGCCGTTCCCCGGCGCTGCTCCACCGTGACGCCGGGCCAGTTGCCCACATGCTGATGCGCCCCGGTGAGCAGGTTGAAAATGGTGGTCTTGCCGCAATTGGGGTTGCCCGCCAGAGCGATCACCGGCAGGCCGGCGTCTGCTTCGGGGGAAACGGCGCAATCCGGATCGTGGCACGCGCTCATGCCGCAGCCTTTTGATGCACCGCAGGCACCGCGGCCGCCGAAGCCATGATAGGCATCACCCGGATTTTGTCAGTCACGCCCCGCCCCAGCGCAATGCGCGCACCGCCCACCTGCACCACCGTGCCCCGCGGCCCTGGGCCGTGCACCACGCACAGCGGCACGCCACGGCGGATACCGAGCATGACCATGCGCTGCACCATGGCGCGTCCGCCATCGAAATCGACAACCTGGGCGCTTTGCCCATAGGAAAGCTGTGCAAGGGATACCACTTCGGAGTCGGTGTGCATGATCTGACCTGAAAAGAAGCTGCTTTGTGGGGATGCGCAAATGATAATGTTTATCGTTACATATATCGTATGCGCGGTGGCTGATGAAGATCAAGACTTGCCCCACGCGGGATGGCTCGATCTGTAACAGGGCGTGAATCAACGTGGAATCCGCGCCACATTTCGCCTCGAGTGATCTGTTCTCTGCCTACACTCGATCAACAAACCAAGACCGAACCCGTCATGCCCACCGCCTTTCCACCCCATTCCCCCGCCCTGCTGCCCATCGTGGGCAGCGATCTCGCCTTTCCCGTTCGCCGCGTGTATTGCGTCGGGCGCAACTACGCGGCCCATGCCCGCGAAATGGGCTCAGACCCGAACCGAGAGCCGCCGTTTTTCTTCTGCAAGCCCGGCGATGCCGATGCAGTGATTGCGGTTGCCGCAGGGCAGACCGGCGACATCGCCTACCCGTCCGTCACGCAAGATCTGCATCACGAAATCGAGTTGGTCGTCGCCATCGGCACCGCGGGCCGCGACATCCCCGTGAGGCAGGCCGCCGCGCACATCTACGGCTACGCCGTCGGTCTCGACCTGACCCGCCGCGATCTGCAGGGGCAGATGAAGGCGCAGGGTCGGCCGTGGGAAATCGGCAAGGCCTTCGACCAGTCCGCCCCCATCGGCCCGATCACGCCGCGCCAACCCGGCGCCGAGCTGAACACGGGCGCCATTGCGCTGACGGTCGATGGCGCCCTGCGTCAGCAAGGGCGGCTGGAGCAGATGATCTGGTCGGTGGACGAAACCATCGCCCGGCTCTCCACCCTGTTCACCTTGAAACCCGGCGACCTGATTTTCACCGGCACGCCCGATGGCGTCGGCGCCATCACCCGCGGCCAGGTACTGCACGGCACGATAGACGGCCTGACGCCGCTGCAGGTGCGCATCGTCTGACCGCCCCAGACCTGCCGCGCTCAGTGGCCACGCTCAGTGACCACGCTCAGTGCGCCAGCTCCCAGTTGGCACCCAGGCCCATTTCGGCCAGCAGCGGGACGTCGAGCTGGGCAACGCCCGCCATCAGGCGGGGAATGTGTTCGCGCACCCAGTGCGTTTCTTCCTCGGGCACCTCGAGCACCAGCTCGTCGTGCACCTGCATCACCACCCGACTGCGCAGTTTTTCGCGCACGAGTGCGGCATCGACGGCGATCATCGCCATCTTGATGAGGTCGGCCGCGGTGCCCTGCATCGGCGCGTTGATGGCTGCGCGCTCGGCCGCGGCCCGGCGCGGCCCGCTGGCGTGAATGTCGGGCAGCCACAGTCGCCGCCCGAACACGGTTTCGACATAGCCCTGCTCCGCCGCCAGCTTGCGGGTGCGCTCCATATACGCCGCGACACCCGGATAACGGGCGAAGTAACGGTCGATGTAGAGCTGCGCCGCGCTGCGCTCCAGGCCGAGGTTGCGTGCCAGGCCGAAGGCGCTCATGCCGTAGATCAGTCCGAAGTTGATGACCTTGGCCATGCGGCGCTGATCGCTGCTGACTTCCAGCGGCGTGACGCCGAAAATCTCGGCCGCGGTCGCGCGGTGAATGTCTTCCCCGGCGGCGAACGCAGCGAGCAGACCCGCGTCTTGCGAGAGGTGCGCCATGATGCGCAGCTCGATCTGCGAGTAGTCGCTCGACGCGATCAGCCAGCCCTTGGGCGCGATAAACGCCTCGCGAATGCGCCGCCCCTCGGCGGTGCGAACTGGAATGTTCTGCAGATTCGGATCGTTGGAGGCCAGCCGGCCCGTCACGGCCACGGCTTGCGCGTAGTTGGTGTGCACCCGGCCGGTGTCCGGGTTGATCATTTGCGGCAGCTTCTCGGTGTAGGTGCTCTTGAGCTTGGACAGGCTGCGGTGGTCGAGAATGACGCGCGGCAGCGGGTAATCTTCGGCCAGCTTTTCCAGCACTTCCTCGTCGGTGGACGGAGCGCCGGAGGCGGTTTTTTTCTGCACCGGCAGTTGCAGGCGGTCGAACAGGATTTCGCCGATCTGCTTGGGACTGCCCAGATTGAAAGCGCCGCCGGCCAGATCGAATGCCTGCGCTTCCAGGGTTTGCATCTTGGCGCCCAGCTCGCCGCTTTGCGCCCGCAGCAGATCGCCGTCCACCAGCACGCCGGTACGCTCGATGCGCTGCAGCACTTCGCTGACCTGCATTTCCAGCGCGTAAATGCGCGTCAGCCCGGCATCGGCCTGGACTTGCGGCCACAGCCGCTGGTGCACCTGCAGGGTGAGATCGGCGTCTTCGCCGGAATAGCGCGTCGCCACATCGAGCGCCACCTGATCGAAGGTGATCGCCTTGGCGCCCTTGCCGCAGACCTGTTCGTAGCTCAGGGTGTCGTCGCGACCCAGGTGTCGGCTTGCCAGACTGTCGAGGCTGTGCGGTTTGTGTGCCTCGATCACATAGCTCTCGAGCAAGGTGTCGTGCGCATAGCCGCGAATCGTCACGCCCGCGTTGGCGAACACATGGCGGTCGTACTTGGCGTTCTGCCCGAGCTTGGGTTTGTCGGCATTTTCCAGCCAGGGCCGCAGGCGTTCGAGCACCTCGGCCATCGGCAGTTGCGCGGGCGCGCCGGGGTAGGCGTGGGCCAGCGGCAGATAGGCGGCCTCGCCGGGCGCGACGCTGAGCGAAATGCCCACCAGCCGCGCGCGCATCGGGTCGAGCGAGTCGGTTTCGGTGTCGATGGCGGTGAGCCCGGCCGCATCGATGCGGGCCAGCCAAGCGTCGAACCGTCCCCAGTCAAGAACGGTCTCGTAGGTGTCGGGCGCGCTCGTTTCGGCCGGCGGCGCGTCGTCCAGCAGCGACACCTGCCGGGCGGCCTCCTCGCTCACCGTCTGCGCCTTCATCTCGGCGCTGAAGCGGCGCATGCCGTTGCGGGTGAAGAAGGGCAGCAGCGCCTGCGCATCTTCCGGCGCTGGGCGCAGATCGGGATCGAAGGCTTGGGCGTAGCCGTCCAGATCGCAGTCGGTGTGGATGGTCACCAGCTTGCGCGCCGTGGGCAGCCAGTCGAGCGCGGCACGCAGGTTTTTACCCGCAGCGCCGCTCACGGTTTCGGCCTGCTCGATCAGCGCATCGAGCGAGCCGTACTCCGTCAGCCACCTGACCGCCGTCTTGGGGCCGACCTTGTCCACGCCGGGCACGTTGTCCACCGCGTCGCCTACCAGGGTGAGGTAATCGACGATGCGATCTGGGGGAACGCCGAACTTTTGCTGCACTCCGGCGGGGTCGAGCACCTCGTTGCTCATGGTGTTGACCAGCGTGATGTGGTCGTTGACCAGCTGAGCCATATCCTTGTCACCCGTGGAGACCAGGGTGCGGATGCCCTGTGCGTGCGCCCGCACGGCCAGGGTGCCGATCACGTCGTCGGCCTCCACTCCCGGCACCTCCAGCAGCGGCCAGCCCATCAGCCGCACGGCTTGGTGAATCGGCTCGATCTGCGCTACCAAGTCGGGCGGCATCGGCGGACGCTGCGCCTTGTATTGGTCGTACATGGCGTTGCGGAATGTCGGCCCCTTGGCGTCGAACACGCAGGCCGCGTAGCGATAGCCCTTGGCCACCGGATATTGCTCGCGCAGGCGCCGCAGCATGGCCACAATGCCGTAGAGCGCCCCGGTGGGCTGGCCTTCGGGCCCGCGCAGGTCGGGCATGGCGTGGAAGGCGCGATAGAGATAGCTGGAACCATCCACCAGCAGCAGGGTGGGGGCGGAGTCGGATTGCACGTCGGAATTCATCCGCGCATTATCAATGCCGCCGTAAAATCAGCCCATGAACATGTTTCGCCACGCTCTTACCGTCACCGCCCTTGGCCTGTTCACGCTGCTCGCCAGCGTGTATCCGGGACCAAGCGCCCTTGCGCAGTCCAAACCTGCGGCGCCGCTGACAGATACCCAGCCCAAGCCCAAATTCCCTGAACCTCGGGTGCGCGAAAACGTCACTCAGGATCGTGCGGTGCGCATTCAGGAGCAGCAGGTGCGCGGCGCCACCACCTCGATTCAGGTGCAACCTTTGCACGGCGGCGCGGCCTACAACGTGGTGCCGCCCTCAATCTCGTCCAGCACCGACCCGGCCCATCTGGAAGGGCAGGCGCAGTGGAAGGTGTTCACCTTCAAATAAACCGACGGGCTGACCGTTCAACCTGCTCGCCCAACCTGCTTTTCCAGCCTGCCTTTTCTTTCCCCATCCCGTTCATGGCCGTTTTCACACCGCTCGACGCAGCAGAGGTCGACTCCTGGCTGGCCCGCTTCGATCTGGGCACACGCACCGACCTGCAAGGCATCGCCAGCGGGATCGAAAACACCAACTACTTCCTGAGCACCACACAGGGCCGGTTCGTGCTCACCTTATTCGAGCGCCTGCAGGCCGAGCAGTTGCCGTTCTACCTCGGGCTGATGCACCATCTGGCCGCGCATGGCATTCCCGTACCCGACCCCATACCCGACCGGCAGGGCCAGACCTTGCACACCCTCAAAGGCAAACCCGCCGCGCTGGTCACGCGCCTGCAAGGCCGCAGCCAGCTGCAGCCCGAGCCGGCGCACTGCGCGCAAGTGGGGCACTGGCTGGCACGCATGCATCTGGCCGCGCGCGACTACGCGGGCACGCAACCCAATCTGCGCGGGCTCGCCTGGCAGGCCCGCACCATCCCCGACATCCTGCCCTATCTCACCGCCGATCAACGCACCCTCATCAGCGCTGAGCTTGCGCACCAGACCAACGTCGCTGCATCGCCCGCCTATGCCGCCCTGCCGCGCAGCGCGGTTCACGCCGATCTGTTCCGCGACAACGTGCTGTTCGAGGGAGACGCGCTCTCCGGCGTGTTCGATTTTTACTTCGCCGGGGTCGATACCTGGCTGTTCGATCTGGCCGTGGCGCTCAACGACTGGTGCATTCACCTGCAGACTGCCGAGTTTGACGCGGCCCGCTTTGACGCCTTGCTGAGCGCCTACCTCGCCGTACGCCCCATGAGCGATGCTGAACACCGCTTGCTGCCCGACGCCCTGCGCGCTGCCGCGCTGCGTTTCTGGACCTCGCGTCTGGCCGACTATCACCTGCCGCGCGACGCCCATCTGCTCACCCCGCACGACCCCACCCACTTCGAGCGCGTGCTGCGCCAGCGCATCGCGTCCGCCTGAGCCCGGGCCTGCCGATACCATGTCGGCTCCCTTCTTGGGCTCTTTTCTTCGGCTCTTCACCTTTCATCGTCTTTCGCCATGCAACTGCGTACCGTCTCTGCCCGCGAGGGCCTGCTCTGGGTGCAAAGCGGCTTTCGCCGTCTGGCGCTGCAGCCCTGGGCGGCGCTGTTGATGATCGTGGCCTATATCGTCGTCACCGGATTCGTCTCGGCGCTGCCCATCATCGGTCTGGTGTTTCCGCTGTTCGTGGTGCAGTTCGGCACCCTGGGCTTCATGCAAGCCAGCCGCCAGATCGCACAAAAGCAGCCGCTTTGGCCCACGGTGCTGCTCACCGGTTTTCGCAGCGGCCCGAAGGCGCTGCGCAGCATGGTGATGCTGGGCGTGCTCTACACCCTCGCCGTCATTCTGGTGCTCGGAGTCGGCAGCCTGTTCGACGGCGGCGCCATGCTGCGTCTGCTGCTGCTCGGTGACAAACCGCCGGCCAGCGCCATTGCCGACGGCAGCCTGCGCCTGGGCGCCATAGCCGCCACTCTGGCGTATATCCCCGTCTCGCTGGCTTTCTGGCTCGCTCCGCCGCTGGTGGCCTGGCACGCCATGCCGCCGATCAAGGCGCTGTTTTTCAGCTTCGTGCTGTGCGTGCGCAACATCAAGGCGTTTGCGCTCTATGCGGTGCAATGGTTGCTGCTCTTTATCAGCCTGCCCACGCTCATCATGCTCGTCGCCAGCCTGCTCGGCGCCAGTGAAACCCTGGCCGCCATGCTCAGCATGCCCGTGGCCATCGCCATTTTCCTAGCCTACATTTTGTCGTTCTATGCCAGCTATGAATCGCTGGTCGGCGAAACCCAGTCCAGCACCCTTGCGCAGTAATGTCGGTGACAACCGCACACCTGACTACAGGGCGTTTGGCACTATTTTTGTCTCTCATGCTCTCACGCACGAAGACGCCCGCTGTAGGTATCCAAACCCGGTATCCAAACCCGGTGCGGCGCAACCTTACCTTGGTCGACCAACCCCAAGTTCTCCGCAAAGCGGCTGAATCGAATAGGGTGAGGAATCGCCCCCCGCTCTCTCGCTCCACCGGCCCAAGCTTTCTACCCCCGGTGGGGATCAATTGGCCCCGCCGAGAGAACATTCCGGGTTCAACGCTCTGCTTGGTTCTGGGCGGCCAGTTCCAGCAGCAGCCGCACCCGCAGCTTCACCGCATTGAGGCCATCATCGGCGCCGCCGCGTACCGGGCCGACGCGTGACGCCACCCTGACCCGCACGCCCTGCTGTTCGGCCCAGCGCAGCGCGGCTTCGAGTTCGCGGTGCACCGTGCCGCCCCCGGTGCCGGCCACGACCAACCCGCTCAATCGGGGCTGAAGCGCCGTGCTCGAAATCAAGCAGCACACCAGCGCACTATCGCTGCCCGCTGCATTGGTAAGCAACTCCACCCGCGGCCAGCCCCCAGCAGCAGGTAGGGGAAACGGCGCCCCGGCCTCCGGCACGGGTTGTCGCCAAAGCCGCAAGGCCTCACCGTCCACTTCACCCAGCGGGCCGCGCTCGCCGGATGAAAACGCTTCCACCGCGTGCGTATTCGCCTTGGTCACGTCGCGAGCAGCATGCACCACGCCGTGCAACACACAGACCACGCCCAGCCCACGCGCTGCCGGATGCACGGCCACCCGCACGGCATCGAGCAGGTTCTGCGGGCCGTCGGCGTTCAGTGCGGTGGCCGGACGCATGGCAGCAGTCAGAATCACCGGCTTGTCGGTATCCAGCACCAAACGCAGAAAGTAGGCGGTTTCTTCCAGCGTGTCGGTGCCGTGGGTGATGACGCAGGCCTGAATTTGCGGCTGCGCCAGCCAGTAGGCCACGCGTTCGGCCAACTGCGTCCAGACCGCGAAGGTCATGTCCTTACTGTCGAGATTGGCCACCTGCTCGGTGTGGATTTGAGCCAGGCGGCCGAGCGCCGGCACGCTTTGTAGCAGCGCGTCGACCCCCAAAACCCCGGCGGTGTAACTCGGCAGACTGGGGTCGCCCGTCGCGGCGCCCGCGATCGTGCCCCCTGTTCCCAACACCACAATCTGCGGCAAGGCCGCGCGAGAAAAAGAATCGGTCATGTGTGAATCTCTTTGCAGAAAGACTGTTTTGATTTACAGTGCTGTGAAAATCATCAAGCTGGAAGCCTGATCAGGGCGTCTTCATGACCAAAAGATGACATGGCTCGCATGGCGAACTCGTCCATCAGCCTTGCCCATCGGTCTCGCCTATCAAACTGACTTATTGTGCAACTGCCGGAGCCCACGCATGCGCCGTCTCATCTCGAAACTCACCCCTCGTCAGCAGGAAATTCTCGATCTCATCACCGCCTCCGTGCGCGAACTGGGCTACCCGCCCACCCGGGCCGAAATCGCCGCAAAGCTGGGATTCCGCTCGGCCAATGCGGCAGAAGATCATTTGCAGGCGCTCGCGCGCAAGGGCGTGATCGAGCTGACGCCCGGAGCGTCGCGCGGCATTCGCATCACCGAATCGCAGCGCGCCTCGCCGTCGATGACAACGTCCGGGAAAACCTCCGGCGCCTTGGGGGGGCGTGCGAGTGGGTTGCGTGCGGATCTCTCTCATGGGCTGCAGCTCGCGCTGCCTGGCGCCGAGCAGCTCTGCCTGCCGCTGGTCGGTCGCGTCGCTGCCGGGCATCCCATCCTCGCACAAGAGCATATCGAGCAGACGCTCAATGTCGATCCCGGCGCCTTCTCGGTGCGCCCCGACTATCTGCTCAAGGTTCGCGGCATGAGCATGCGCGATGCCGGCATTCTCGACGGCGACATGCTGGCCGTCAAAAGCAGCCAGACGGCGCAAAGCGGACAGATCGTGGTGGCCCGCATCGGCGACGAGGTCACGGTCAAGCGCCTTCGCCTGCAGGCCGATCACATCGAGCTTCTACCGGCCAACCCCGAGTTCGCCCCCATCCGCGTCGATGCCAGCCAGCCCTTCGCCATTGAGGGACTCGCCGTCGGCCTGCTGCGCGGCTCGCTGCAATGAAGTTCACAGCGCGCACAACTAGCAGCAGGCGTTTGCGTCAGACCGCCGCTTCAGACCGCCGACACCTGCCGACGTGATTTCCACCAACCCCACACCGCGGGTAGCAGCGACAGCACGATGATGGCAATGGTCATGACACCCAAATTGTGTTTGATCCACGGAATGTTGCCGAACAGATAACCCGCCATGACCAGCAGCCCCGTCCAGAGTGTGGCGCCAAGCATGTTGTAGGCCAGAAACTTGCCATACGACATCTCGGCCACGCCCGCCACAAACGGGGCGAAGGTCCGAATGAAGGGCATGAACCGTGCTGCCACGATGGTGATGCCGCCATATTTTTCGTAAAAGGCGTGCGCCTTTTCAAAGGCGCGGCGGTTGAACCAGCGTGAGTCCGGCCACGAAAAAACCTTATGGCCGATGGCCTTGCCGATCTGGTAATTGAGGCTGTCGCCCAGCACGGCGCCAAGCCAGAGCACGGCGATCACCCCCGGCAGGCTGAGCGCCCCGGTGGCCGCAAACGCACCCACCACGAACAACATCGAGTCGCCCGGCAGAAACGGCATGATCACCAGCCCGGTTTCGACGAACACGATGCCGAAGAGCAGCCCGTACACCCAGGGGCCATACGCCGCTATGAACTGCGCCAGATGCACGTCGAAGTGCAGAATGAGGTCGATGAGAGCGTGGGGATCCATGCGGTTTGGGCTGAAAGCCGGAAGAGAGCCTATGAAAGGCCGAAGACGCAGATGCTGCGCCAGAAAACTGAGCCGGGGCTGAGCGCCACCGAGCGCTATGGGCCTACGCACAGCCTGAAAAGTATACTGAGCCAACTTGTCGTTTCTTCTCTCGTTGATCCCGTCTCCAAGCCCCTCAACGAGGGGACGGCCGCCGCCACGCTGCGGCCACGCCACCCTTTCCGTATCCCTGCCTTGCTGCAACCCCAACGCCCGATTCGTCCGCTGCCGGACGTGCTCATCAGCCAGATTGCCGCCGGCGAAGTCATCGAGCGCCCGGCTTCGGCCCTGCGCGAACTGCTCGACAACGCCATCGATTCGGGCGCCAGTGCTCTCACCGTGCGCCTCGAACAAGGCGGGCTGGGCAGCGTGCAGGTCGAAGATGATGGTTGCGGCATTCCGGCCGAAGAGTTGCCGCTGGCGCTGCTGCGCCACGCTACCAGCAAGATCGCCGATCTCGACGAATTGCACCACGCCGCGCATCTCGGCTTCCGCGGCGAGGCGCTCGCGGCCATGGCCGCCGTGGCCGAAATCGAGATCATCAGCCGCCGCGCCGGGGCCGATGGCGCGCGCATTCACGCCAGCGCAGGTCAGGTCGCCGCGGTGCAACCCACAGCGGCGCAACAGGGCACGCGAGTGACCTTGCGGCAGTTGTTTTTCAACCTGCCGGCGCGCCGCAAATTTCTCAAGTCGCCGCAGACGGAATACGCCTGGTGCGCCGACGTGTTCAAGCGCACCGCCATCGCCCATCCCCAGATCGCCCTGCGGCTTTGGCATGACGGGCAACTCAAGCTGCAATTCGAGCGCGACCCTTCGCCGCACGGGCTCGACCGTCTCGCCGTCGTGCTGGGAGAGGCCTTCAGCGCGCACGCCCTGCCCGTCTCCGCCCAGATCGGCCCGCTCGCCGTACGCGGGCTGATCTGCAAACCCACCGCGGCGCGCGCCCGTGCCGATGTGCAGCACATCATTGTCAATAACCGCTGGGTGCGCGACCGCACCGTGGCCCACGGCGTGCGCGCCGCATACGCCGACGTGCTGCACGGCGCCTTGCAGCCGCAGTACGCCCTGCTGCTCGATCTGCCGTCTGATCTGGTCGATGTGAATGTGCACCCGGCCAAGTCGGAAGTCCGGTTCCGCGACAGCTCCGCCGTGCATCAGGCCGTGCGTCATGCCGTCGAGCAGGTGCTGGCCCGGGTGGTCGGTGAGGCGTCTGCTTCGCATCCCTCCGCACCGCACGCCGCGTGGGAAGGGCCGCCATCCGCCCTGCCCGCGACTGCCGCGCTTCCCTTCGGCATGGCGAGGCCTAGCCCTAACCCGATCCCCTGGGATGCGCTCTCGCGCGCTTATGCCCCCTTTGCAACGGCGGACGCGCCCTTGCAGGCACGGGACAGCGCCGCGCCGCGCCCCTATGCGCAAGCCACCGACCTGGCCTCCGCCCCGCCTGACGACTTCCCCCTCGGCTTCGCCCTGGCGCAGCTTCTGGGCATATACATCCTGGCGCAGAACCGCCACGGACTGGTGATCGTGGACATGCACGCCGCGCACGAGCGCATCGTGTACGAACGGCTAAAAGCTGCGGAACAGGCCAATGCGCCGGTGGCGGTGCAACCCTTGCTTATCCCGGCCGCATTCGCCGCGAGCGATGCCGAAATGGGCGCGGCGGAAGATCATGCCGATACCCTACGGTCGCTCGGCATCGAGCTCGACCGGGCCGGCCCCAGTAGCCTGGTGGTGCGCGCCACGCCCACGCTGCTGGCGCACGCCGACCCCATTCGCCTGGCTCGCGGCTTGCTGGCCGATCTCATTTCGCAAGGTACCAGCAGCCGCCTTCAGGAGCGGCGCAACGCCCTGCTCTCCAGCTTGGCCTGCCACGGCGCGGTGCGCGCCAACCGACAGCTCACGCTCGCAGAAATGAACGCCCTGCTGCGCGATATGGAGCGCACCGAACGCGCCGACCAGTGCAACCACGGCCGCCCCACCTGGCGGCAGATCGGCCTGGCCGATCTCGACGCCCTGTTCCTGCGCGGGCGTTGAAGCCCCGATTCAAGCCGTGACTCAACAAACCCCACAGCCTGTTCTCTGCCTCGTGGGCCCGACCGCCAGCGGCAAAACCGCCGCGGCTTTGCAACTCGTGCAGCAGTCCCGACAGCGCGGCAAAACCGTGGAACTCATCAGCATGGACTCGGCGCTGGTCTATCGCAGCATGGACATCGGCACCGCCAAGCCCGGTCTTGAGGAACGCACCCAGGCCGTGCACCACCTGCTCGACATCCTCGACCCGGCGCAAAGCTACAGCGCGGCGCAATTCGCTGCGGACGCGCGCCGACTCATCCAGGAAATCCGCCAGCGCGGCGCCCAGCCCCTGATCGTCGGCGGCACCCTGCTCTACCTCAAGGCGCTGCAGTCCGGCCTGTCCGAACTGCCGCAGGCCGACCCTGCCGTGCGCGCCGAACTCGACGCCGAGGCCGCCCGGCTCGGCTGGCCCGCGCTGCACGCCCGGCTGGCCGAGGTCGATCCGCTCACCGCCGCCCGGCTTGCACCGGGCGACGCCCAGCGCATCCAGCGCGCGCTGGAAGTGTGGCAACTCAGCGGTCGGCCTCTATCGGCGCATCTGGCTACCGGGCGCGCGGATGACGCCCCCTTGCCCCTGCGCATCCTCTCGCTGGAACCTTCTGATCGCAGCGTGCTGCACGCGCGCATCGCCCAACGATTCGAGCAGATGCTGGCCGCCGGTTTTCTCGACGAAGTGCGCGCCCTGCGCCAACGCGGCGACCTCAGCCCCGCGCTGCCCTCGATCCGCGCCGTGGGCTACCGTCAGGCCTGGCATTATCTGGACGGCGACATCAGCGCCGAGCAGTTCCGCGAGCAGGCCATCGCCGCCACCCGCCAGCTCGCCAAACGCCAGCTCACCTGGCTGCGCTCCATGCCCCAGCGGCAGATTTACGACTGTCTCGAACCGCTGAGAATTCAAGTTTTCTGAGGGCGCGCCGTTAAGTGGAATGTAAATTCCACTCCTGGCTGCCCTCCGTGCCCCCGTTCCAAAGCCCTCCTCCACCCGTTCAAGATCTGTCTTCGGACGATACGCCCTGGGCCGCACATCCGCTCTCCGGCTTCGGTCTGGTGTTCCAGCTCAGCCAGCGCGCCGGGCAGTTGCAGTTCACCCAGGCCAGTGAATCGGCGCAAATGGTCTGCGGCCTGAGCGCGCAGGCGCTGCTGCGTTCGAGCACGGCCTTTGTCGGGCGAATTCACGCCGCCGATCAGGCCGATTTCCACGCCTCGCTGCAAGCCAGCGCGCTGCATGGCGAACCGTGGAACTGGGAGGGCCGCATCCTCACCGAGGGCGAGATCAAGTGGATCAACATCCGCGCCGCAGTGAAGCGGCTCGATGCCACCCAAGTGCAGTGGAACGGCATCATGATCAACATCAGCCATGCCCGCCGCCGCGAGTCCGATTTGCGCGACATGGCCGCGCACATGGAGCGCGCACGCGAGCAGGAACGTGCCCGCCTCGCCCGCGACATGCACGACGAACTCGGCCAGTTGCTCACCGCGCTGAAAATGGACATCAGCCTGCTGCGCCGGCGCCTCGGGCCCGACGACGCGCAGCTCAACAGCATGACCCATCTGGTGGACGCCGCCACCGCCGCTGGCCGTCGCGTGGCGGCCCAGCTCCGGCCCGCCGTGCTCGATCTCGGTCTGAGCGACGGGCTGCTCTGGCTGGCCGAGGAATTCAGCCAGCGCTACGGCATTCCCGTTTCGCACCAGATCGAGGGCGCCGGTGAGCTGGATGACCTCACCGCCATCCAGATCTTCCGCATCGCGCAGGAAGCCTTCACCAATATCGCCCGTCACGCGCAGGCCAAATCCGTTCGGCTCACCCTGGCCCGCACGCCCGGGCTGATCGCGCTCGACATCGTCGATGACGGGCTGGGCTTCACCCCCGCCACGCAGACCAGCGAAAAATCCTTTGGTTTGCGCGGCATGCGCGAGCGCGCGCATTTGCTCGGCGGCACGCTCGATTGCGCCAGCGTGCCCAACCACGGCACCACCCTGCGCGTGCGCGTGCCCTGCACCGAACGTGGCACACCTGCCGACGCGCCGACTTACGGCAAACCGATCTCCGCCTGAAGCGAAACCGCAAATGGACGCCGCCCGCGTGCTCATCGTTGACGACCACGCCCTTGTGGGCGCCGGGCTCGTTCGCATGCTCGAAGCCGAGGGGCTGCAGCCGCACTGGTGCGGCGACACCGCCGCAGCGCTCGACGCCCTGCGCGATGCCGCCTGGCAGGTGGTGCTGCTCGACGTGTCTCTGCCCGGCGGCGACGGCCTCGATCTGCTCAAGCGCATCAAGGCCACGCACCCCCGCCTGCCCGTGCTCATGCTCAGCATGCATGCCGAGCATTTGTTCGCCCTGCGCGCCCTGCGCGGCGGCGCGGCCGGCTATCTCACCAAAGACAGCGCGCCAGGTGTGCTGCTCGACGCCATCCGCGCGGCCACCCAGGGCAAGCGCTACCTCACCGCCACCGTCGCCGAGCAGTTGGCGCATCACTTTCAAAAGGGCGCCGCCGCCGACGCCCCCGCGCATCAAACCCTGAGCGACCGCGAGCTGCAGGTGCTGCTGCGCATCGGAGCCGGGCGCACCGTGGGCGAAGTGGCGCGGGAACTGCACTTGAGCGTCAAAACCGTCAGCACTCACAAAACCCGCCTGATGCAAAAGATGCACCTCGAGCGCGACGCCGATCTGGTGCGCTACGTCCTCGACCATGAATTGGCATGAACAGATCCACGCGGGTCAGAAATTTCCTACAAATCAACGCGCCCTTGTCTCAGTCTTCAAACCGCTGGCGGCCGATGTTCGCCGCGCGACCGCAGGCCAACAATGTCCCCATACATCCTGAATTCTCTGAAAGCTGAGTCATGCAACTGATGGTGGTCGACGATTCTGCAATGGTGCGCGAGCGCCTGGCCGGCCTGCTCTGCGGCATTGACGGGGTGCAAGCCGTGCTGCAGGCCGATTGCGGGCAGCAGGCGATGGAGCTGTTGCAGCAAGACACCGCAGGCGCGGTGCGCTTCATCGTGCTCGATATCGAAATGCCGGGTGAGAGCGGGCTGCAAGTCTTGCAGCGCATCAAGTCCAGCCGGAGTGATATCTGCGTGGCGATGTTCACCCAGCACGCCAACTCGCAGCACCGCGCCCGCAGCCTCGATGGAGGCGCCGATTTTTTCTTCGACAAGAGTTCCGACATCGATCGGCTCGAAACCCTGGTGCGCCAACTGGCCGCGCAGCCCCATTGAACTTCCCTGCAACCCAACCTCCCCGCCACCCGCGTTGACTCCGCCATGACCCAAGACGCCACGACCTCCCCTACCGCCCTGCAGCACAGCGATGCTGCGCAGCAGATCGACGCCCTCTGCGCACAGGCCTTACCCGTGCTCGGCCAACAGATCGACGCCGGACGCGCACAGATGGAGACCGCCATTCTGGCCTTGAGCCAGCGCTTCTCCAGCCTGCACAGCCGCCTGGAAAGCGCCGTGAAGGCGTCGCAGCACGCCGCCGCCGGCATGGATGGCGGCGAAGGCGTGGTGGCGGTATTCCGCCGCAGCGAAGGCGAACTCGGCGCCGTGCTCGATCAGTTGCGCGCCGCGCTGGACAAGCGCGCCGCCATGGTCAGCGAAGTGTTGGGCATGTCGCGCTACACCGAGGCGCTGGAGAAGATGGCGACTGAAGTGGCGGCGCTGGCGGCCAAGACCAATCTGCTCGCGCTCAATGCGGCCATCGAAGCCGCGCGGGCTGGCGAAAACGGCCGCGGCTTCGCGGTGGTGGCCGACGAAGTGCGCAAGCTCTCGGCGCAATCGCGCGATACCGGGCGCAAGATGGGCGAGCAGGTGAAGATCATCACCGGCGCCATCCAGACGCTCACCCGCTCGGCCGGGCAGTCGCAAACCGAGGAGCAGCAGTTCCTCACCCAATCCGAATCGTCCATCGATCAAGTGCTCGCCCGCCTGCGCGATGTGGCTACGGGGCTGTCCGATTCGTCCGACCTGCTGCAACGCGAAAGCAGCGGCATCCGCGAAGAGATCGGCGACGTGCTGGTGTCGCTGCAGTTCCAGGACCGGGTCAGCCAGATTCTCACCCACAGCCGCGACAGCCTCGACGCCCTGGTGGTCGAACTGCAGAGCTATCAGTCGCGCCGCGCCAGCAACCCTGAAGCCGCGCTCGACGCCTCCGCCTTCATGCAGCGCATCGCGGGCGGCTACACCACGCAGGAGCAGCGCCTCAACCACGACGGACAGTCCACGGTGGACGCGCAAGACGGCGGCGACATCACCTTTTTCTGACTCCAGCAAACCCTTGTTTCGATCCCCTCTTTCAAAAGCACATTGCCATGGCCAAAACCATTCTCATCGTCGACGACTCCGCCTCACTGCGTCAGGTGGTCAACATCGCCCTTGCCAGCGCGGGCTACGAAGTCATTGAAGCCGTTGACGGCGTGGACGCGCTGACCAAGCTCGATGGCCGCAAGATCCACCTCATCATCAGCGACGTGAACATGCCCAATATGGACGGCATCACCCTGGTGAAAGAGATCAAGCAGAAGGCCGACTACAAGTTCACGCCCATCATCATGCTCACCACCGAAAGCCAGGACGACATGAAGGCGCAAGGCCAGGCCGCAGGCGCCCGCGCCTGGGTGGTCAAACCCTTCCAGCCGGCGCAGATGCTGGCTGCGGTCTCCAAACTCATCGCACCCTGAACCCCGCCAGAGGAGACGCTGTGGACATCATCCCCCATCAAGCCGGCCCGGCTTGCAGCGTGACGCTGCAAGGCGCGCTCGACATCTATGCCGCCGCCGAGGTGCGCATCCAGCTGGCCGAACTGATCGCCCAGCATCCCCTGGTCGAACTGCAATTGGCCGCGGTCGACGAGATCGACGCCTCCGGCGTGCAGATTCTGCTGGCCGCCAAACAGCAGGCCAGCAATCTGGAGCACAGCCTCAAGCTCAGCGGGCACAGCCCCGCCGTCATCGACGCCCTCGAACTCTGCGGCCTGCTCGCCTACTTCGGCGACCCGGTAGTCGAGTTCGGCCACACCACGTCCCCCAAGGAGCACGCATGAGCTTCGAACAACAAATGCAGCAGGCCATGCGCTCCTTCATCGTCGAGGCGCAAGATCTGCTCGAAGGCATGGAACGCGGGCTGATGGAACTCGAACCCCAAGGCGGCGCTGATGAAGTCAATGATGACGCCAATGATGAGGCCTTGGATGGCGAGCACATCAACGCCCTGTTCCGCGCGGCCCACACCATCAAAGGCTCGGCCGGGCTGTTCGGCCTCGACGGCATCGTGCGTTTCACTCACCATCTGGAGAGCGTGCTCGACCAGATGCGCGCAGGCAAACTCGCCGTCAGCAGCGAACTCGTCGCGCTGTTGCTGCAAGGGCGCGATCACCTTGCGCAACTGATCGACCAGATCGACAGCCAAGGTGCCTGCATCGCCGACACCCCGGAAGAACAGGCGCTGGTCACCCGGCTGCAGGCCGCTCATCGGCCCGCAGGCGGAGCGCTGGTCGTGGCCCAGCAAAGCCCCATCGCACGAGGCCCCGCCTCGGAAGAAGCCGCTCCCGTCACCGTGGTCGCGCACGGATCGGCGCTGACGCCGTCGTGGCATCTGTCGCTGCGCTTCGGCGCCGACAGTCTGCGCAACGGCATGGACCCGTTGGCCTTCATCCGCTATCTGCGCGGGCTGGGCGAAATCGTCGGTCTCGTCACCCTAACCGACGCCCTGCCCCCGCTCGACGCGATGGACGCCGAGACCAGCTATCTCGGCTTCGAGATCAACTTCAAGAGCGAGGCCAGCAAGGAAGAAATCGCCGCTGTGTTCGAGTTCGTGCAGGAAGACAGCACCATCCGCATCCTGCCCGCGCACAGCCGCATTGCCGACTATGTGCAACTCATTCGCAGCCTGCCCGAAGACGACCTGCGGCTGGGCGACATTCTGGTACAGATCGGCACGCTGACACAGAAAGAATTGAGCGACGCGCTCGACGCGCAACACGACGCGCAGGCCACCGGCGCACCGGCCGCCCCCTTGGGCGAAATTCTGGTGCGCGAAGGCGCCACGCACCAGCCCATCGTGCAAGCCGCGCTCGACAAACAGAAGCAGATCAAAGACAAACGCAGCCGTGACAACCAGATGCTGCGCGTGGCCGCCGACAAGCTCGACGCCCTCATCAACCTCGTGGGCGAACTGGTGATTGCCAGCGCCGGCAATGCGCTGCACGCGCAGAACGCCAGCCAGATCGAAGCCGCCGCGCAGATCACCCGGCTGGTCGAAGACATCCGCGAGCGGGCGCTCAAGCTGCGCATGGTCGAGATCGGCGAAACCTTCGCGCGCTTTCAGCGCGTGGTGCGCGACGTGTCGCGTGAGCTGGGCAAAGACATCGCCCTGGTCATCGAAGGCGCCGACACCGAGATGGATAAAACTCTGGTCGAGCGCATCGCCGATCCGCTGATGCACCTGGTGCGCAACTCGATCGATCACGGCATCGAGTCGCCCGAAGTGCGCACCGCGCGCGGCAAACCCGCCCAAGGCACCCTCAAACTCGCCGCCCGTCACGACTCGGGCAGCATTCTCATCACGGTTTCAGACGACGGCGGCGGGCTGAACCGCGAGCGCATTCTTGCCAAAGCCGTCGAGCGCGGGCTGATTTCGACTGAGGCCGCCGCCGCCCTGCCCGACGCCGAGGTGTGGGCGCTGATTTTCGAGCCCGGCTTCTCCACCGCCGACGCCGTCACCGACCTGTCCGGCCGTGGCGTGGGCATGGACGTGGTCAAACGCAATATCGAAGCCATTCGCGGCAGCATCGACATCCAGAGCAGCGCCGGTGTGGGCACGCAGATGCACCTGCGCCTGCCCTTGACGCTCGCCATCATCGACGGCTTTCTGGTGCAAGCCGCCGGGCGCACCTTCGTGCTGCCGCTCGACGCCGTGATCGAGTGCATGGAGTTTGCGCCCGCCCAGCCGCAGCAGGGCTATATCAACCTGCGCGGCGAAGTGTTGCCCCTATTGCATCTGCGCGAACAGCTCGGCCTGACCGACTCTGCCGCTGACTCGCCGAACACCCGCAGCAATGTGGTGGTCGCGCAAATCGGCGGGCAGCGCGCTGGCATCGTCGTCGATGCCCTGCTTGGCGAATATCAGACCGTCATCAAACCGCTGGGCGCGCTGTTCGCCCACCTGCAAGGCATCAGCGGCTCGACCATTCTGGGCAACGGCGAAGTGGCGCTCATCCTCGACGCCGCCCCCCTGATCAGCCGCGCCAGCCGCAGCGCGCAGGGCAGCCAGGCCCCGGCACTGAGCAACTGAACCCCTTCAACGTCCGCACACTGAGCCTTCCATGTTCAACAACCTTCGCATCGGTACACGCCTCAGCCTCGCCTTCGGCCTGCTGATCGTTCTTCTGCTCGCCAACGCGGCGTTCGGGCTGTACGAAGCCTCTCGCATTCAGAGCCACATGCAGCTCGTGGTGCAAAACCGTCTCGCCAAGGAGCGAGCCGTCACCATCATTGCCAACAGCAGCCAGAACACCACACGCATCATGCTGCGCAGCCTGCTGTCGCAGCAGTTCAGTGATGCCGATCGTGCCCTTATCGCTGAACAACGTGTGAATGCGGACGCCGCTTTCAAGACTTTGGAGTCTCTTCAACCCACCCCGCAGCTGCAGACCCGGCTCGACAACCTGCGCGCCATCATCGCCAAAGGACGTGCGGCGCAACAGACCGCGGTTCCTGAAATGCAGCGAAGCAACTTCGGCGCCGCTGCGGCCGATTACCTCAAATCCGGCTTGATCGTGTCACGCGAGGTTCGCCAGGAAACCGCGGCCATCGAGACGATGTTGCGGGGTCAGACCGATGCGCTTTACGCCCAGAGCGAGGCCGATTTCGTCGCCGCCCGCAATGCCAGCATCGGCCTGGCGGTGCTCGCTCTGCTGCTGGCCATCGCCGCTGCCTGGCTCATCACCCGCTCCATCACCCGTCCCCTGGCCGAAGCGGTTTCTGTGACGCAGCGCGTCGCCGAAGGCGATCTGTCGGTGCGGGTGGCTTCCACCTCGAAGGATGAAACCGGGCAGTTGCTCAGCGCACTTGGCGAGATGGTGGGGCGG
>NZ_MEGQ01000039.1:0-18901 GCF_001725585.1 Thiomonas sp. SCN 64-16
AGCCCTGTTGAAAAACTCGAATGTTCCGTCAGTACAGCAATACGCTTGTATCCCATCGCTTTGAAGTAGCCGGCCGTGAACAAGGCCTCGGCGCTGTTGGGCGGGGCGTTACGAAAGAAAGTCTTGTAACCCCTGGAAGTCAGTTCATCGCTGGTACCGTCAGAGGTCTGGATAATGTTTGCACGGGCATAAATCGGCTGCGCAGCAAGGGCTGCCCCACTCGTGTAACTGCCGATAACCGCCAGCACGCCGTCATTGGTCAACTGACGTGCACAAATTGCGGCTGGTGCGGCCTCGCCTTGGTCATCGCACACCTTCACTTCGAGTTGGTGTCCGAGCAATCCGCCTTTGGCGTTGGTCTGCTTGACGATCAGTTTCACGGCGTCTGCGATGCCCTGCCCTTCGTTGGCGTACTGACCCGTGATCGGCGCCTGAACACCGATGAGCAAAGGTTTGGCTGCAAACGCTGGGGCCGCTGCAAAAAATAGTGCGGCAACCGTTACGCTTAACTGGCGTTTGGTGAGTTTCATGCAAGTCTCCTGGATATGACATGCCTTGAGGGCTGATGATCACAGGCCTGATCGGAAAAGCGCCGCACGCAAACTTCGCAGTTTGCGGTTGCTTCTATACAGACCCATGTGGAGCAAAAAAGGCTCCGTTTGTCATTCCATCCTATGCCGGGTTTCGCGATCAAACCAGTTGGGGTTGTCGCAATATGTAACCCAAGGAGTTCCCCATGAACCTCATCCGTAACTGCACATCACCAAGTGCCGTGCAGCCCCCAATACACGATAAACACCAGCACCAGGGTGGAAATCGCCCATCCCCAGGGAGGCATCATGCCCCACAGTCGGTCGAGGGCACCGGCGCCGTCGTCCACCGGCAGTTGCCCGCGCATGACCTGATCGAAGCGGGAGAAAAAGGTTTCCGCCAGACTCTGCGCCGTGCTGTCCACCGTGCCCTTGCCCAGCTGGCCGATGGCGCCGCCCACTTCGGCGGTAGCCTGGTAGTTCATCTGCGTGCCGCCGTCTGCCGTGGGCTGCAACGCGACCAGGGCGCGGCCCAGGCCAAAACCGGCGCTCCCCGCGTTGCCCTCGAAGCGCAGCACGTAGCTGTGCGGCGGGTTGGGGTCTTCCAGCGTGAGTGTGCTGCTGAAGCGCGTCTTGAACCCGGCGACCGCCAGCACTTGCACGATCTCGAAATGTCCCGATCCGGTGTCGGTGATCGATTCGCAACCTGGAATGCAGGCTTTGAGCACTTCCGGGCTGTTGAGCGCCTCCCAGGTTTTCTGCGGGCTGGTCGGCAGTAGCCATTTCCCTTTGACATCCATTTCGGCCTCCATGTCGTCTCACCCAGTCGCGTCGTTCGAGTCATCGGACGGCAGACAGGCATATATCAAGACCAGCTTATATTCTGTGACTGACGACAGAAGCAAGCTGCGGTGCAGCAAAATCGGGAAACTCCTATTCGGGGCAATACCAATCCGCCCGCTTCGAGCGCCTTTCTTCCGCGCTGTGGCAAGGGCCTACACTGATCGGCTCTGGTGTTTCATCGGACGGATAACCATGCAGATCACCGTGCTCGACGACTATCAGGATGCAGTGCGCAAGCTCGATTGCGCGCAGCAGCTCGACGGTCACGACCTCAAGATATTCAATAACACCGTCAAAGGCGTAGGTCAGCTCAGCGTGCGCCTGCGCGACACCCAGGCGCTGGTGCTGATTCGCGACCGCACCGTGCTGTCGAGGCAATTGCTGGAAAAGTGCCCCAAGCTGCAACTCGTGGTGCAGACCGGCCGGATCGGCCCGCATGTGGATGTGCAAGCGTGCAGTGATCTGGGCATCGCCGTAGCCGATGGGCAGACCGACCCCGGCGTCACCGCCGAGCTGACCTGGGCGCTGGTGCTGGCCGCCATGCGGCGTCTGCCGCAGTATGTCGCCAGTCTGAAGCATGGTGCATGGCAGCAGGCCGGGCTGAAGTCGCAGTCGATGCCGCCCAATTTCGGTCTCGGTCAGCGCCTCGCGGGCAAGACGCTGGGCATCTGGGGCTATGGCCGTATTGGCCAGCACATTGCGCGGTACGGGCAGGCTTTCGACATGCGGGTTCAGGTCTGGGGCAGCGAGGCCTCACGCACGCGCGCTGCTGAACAAGGCTTGCTGGCGGCCGAGTCGCGCGAAGCCTTCTTCGCCACCAGCGATGTGCTCAGCCTGCACCTGCGCCTCACCGACGCCACCCGCCATCTCATCACCCTGGCCGATCTATCGCTGATGCAACCCACCTCTTTGCTCGTCAACACCGCCCGCCCCGACCTCCTCGCCCCGGATGCGTTGGTGGCCGCGCTCAATCGCGGACGGCCGGGTCTGGCGGCGGTGGATGTGTTCGAAGCCGAGCCGATTCTGCAGGGCCATCCGCTGCTGCGGCTGGAAAACGCCATCTGCACGCCGCACATCGGCTTTGTCGAGCAAGATCACTATGAGCAGATGTTCGCCCAGGCCTTCCGGACCATCGCCCAGTTTGCCGCGGGCGATCTGAGCGCGGCGATCAATGCAGGCGATTTATCGCCGCGCCGACCTTGATTTATTTGCCGATACAGAAACTGGAAAAAATCGCCCCGAGCAGATCGTCCGGGGTGTATTCGCCGGTGATCGCCATCAGCGCCTGATGCGATAGCCGCAATTCTTCGGCGAGCAGATCCAGCGGCGCCTGCGCGTCCAGCTCGATCAAGTGCAAGGCCGCACCGAGATGTTGCCCGGTGTGCTCCAGCGCCTGTACATGGCGCTGACGGGCAATGAACACGCCCTCGCTGGTCGGCTGCGCCCCTGCCAGTTGCAGCAGCTTGAGACGCAGTTCCTGCAGACCGTCTCCGGTCGCGGCGGAAATCCAGACCGACTCACCGGCCTCCACGCCCCATTGCGCCCAGACTTGTGGCAATGGCCGCGCCTGGGCGCCGGTTTCGACACAATCGCGCTTATTGAAAACGTGGAGCAGGGGCGCGCCCTTGGGGAGTCCGCGGGCGATTTCCGCCTCGGCCTGGGCATAGCCCGGCGCCTGCAGACGCGTGAGATCGTGCAGGAACACCACTACATCCGCACCGGCGATGGCGTGCCAGCTGCGCTGCACGCCGATGCGCTCCACCGCGTCGGCGCTGTCGCGCAGGCCCGCGGTATCGACGATGTGCAAGGGCACGCCCTCGATCTGGATGGTTTGGCTGACCTTGTCTCGCGTGGTGCCCGCAATGGGCGTGACGATGGCCAGCTCGGCCCCCGCCAATGCGTTGAGCAAGGAGCTCTTGCCCACATTCGGCTGCCCTGCCAGCACCACCTGGAGTCCTTCGCGCAGCAGTGCGCCCTGCCGCGTCTTGGCCTGCACCTGCTGCAGCGTCTGCTGCAAGGCCTGCAAACGCCGCTGCGCCTGCGCCTGGCGCAAAAAGTCGATGTCTTCCTCGGGAAAATCGAGCGTGGCCTCGACCAGCAGGCGCAACTCGACCAACTCGGCGGCCAGTGCGCGCACGGCCTGCGACAACTCGCCGGCCAGCGCCCGGGTGGCGCTGCGAGCGGCCGCCTCGGTACTGGCCTCGATCAGATCGGCCACGCTCTCGGCCTGCGCCAGATCGAGTTTGCCGTTGAGAAACGCGCGCCGGGTGAATTCGCCGGGCTGCGCCACCCGCAAGCGTGAAGAAGCCCCCAGTTCGAGCAGCCGCGCCAGCAGCAGTTGCAGCACCACCGGCCCGCCGTGGATCTGCAACTCCAGTACGTCTTCCCCGGTGTAGGAATGCGGCGCCGGAAAAAACAGCGCCAGCCCTTGGTCGATCACCCTGCCCTGACCATCCCCAAACGGCAGGTAAGTGGCATGGCGCGGCAGCAGCGCCCGGCCTGTGATGGCCTGCGCCAAAGCCGCAAGCGATTTGCCCGAAGCCCGGACGATGCCCACGGCGCCGCGACCGGGAGCCGTTGCAATGGCCACGATCGGATCGGCGTCTTGCGCCAACAGATTCATGGCCGGGCAACCGCGCGGATCGAATGGGCCTTTGAGTGGGCCTTTACTTGGCCGCCGCTGTGGTGTCGGTCAACACACCCACGCCCATCTTCTTGTTGATGAACCACTGCTGCGCAATCGACGTGGTGTTGTTGGTCAGCCAGTACAACACCAGACCGGCCGGGAAGAAAAAGAACATGATGGAAAACGCCGCCGGCATGATCCACATCAGCCGCGCCTGCATCGGGTCGGGCGGAGTCGGGTTGAGCTTGACCTGCAAGAAGGACGTTGCCGTCATGATGGCCGGCAGGATGTAGTACGGGTCTTTGGCCGACAGATCGTGGATCCACAGAATCCACGGCGCGCCGCGCAGTTCCACGCTCGATAGCAGCACCCAGTACAGCGCGATGAACACCGGTATCTGGATCACGATCGGCAGGCAGCCGCCCAGCGGATTGATCTTCTCCTTGCGGTACAGCTCGACCATGGCCTGATTCATCTTCGCCTGATCGCCCTTGTACGACTCGCGCAGCGCGTTGATGCGCGGTCCCACGGCCTTCATGCGCGCCATCGACTTATAGCTCGCCGCCGTCAGCGGGAAGAACGCCAGCTTGATCAGCAGCGTGAGCACGATGATCGACCAGCCCCAGTTCTGCACCACTTTGTGGATCATCTCCAGCAGCCAGAAAATCGGCTTGGCCAGAATGGTCACCCAGCCGTAGTCCTTCACCAGCTCAAGGCCGGGGGCGAGCGCGCCCAGCGTGCTTTCCAGCTCAGGGCCGACGAACAGCTTGGCATCGGTGGTGATGCTCTTGCCCGGAGCAATTTGCGGCAGCGGCTGAATCACCCCCACCGCATACAGGTTGTCGCCCAGCTTGCGGGTATAAAGGTCACGCGAGCCTTCATAGGGCTCAGGCACCCAGGCCGAAACGAAGTAGTGCTGAATCATGGCGACCCAGCCGCTGTCCGCCTTCTTAGGCGCCTCGTTGGTCTTGAGATCCTTGAACTCGAACTTCTGGAACTTGTTGGCGTTGTCGTAATACGCCGGGCCGGTATAGGTGTGATAGAAGTGCGACTCGTCACCCGCAGGCGTGTTGCCGTCGCGCACGAGCTGCATATACATCTGCGGCGCCACCGCGACACTACCGGTGTTGGTGATGGTGTTCTGCACATTCACCACATAGCTGTCGCGGGTGAAGGTGTAGGTGCGCTCGAGTTTGATGCCGCCCAGATCGGGCGAGACCAGTTTGACCTGCAGCGTCTTGGCGTTGCCCATGTCGCGCGGCCCCGGCAGCACCGTCATCTCGGTTTCATGGTTGGGAAAATCGCCCCCGATCAAGCCCGACTGCGCCATGTATTTATTGCTCGCCGTATCGTCGAACAAGACCACGTTCTTGCCCGGCTCGGTGCGGCTCTCATACTTGAGCAGCTTGGCATAGACCAGATTGCCGCCGCGCGAAGAAATTTTCACATCCATCAGATCGGTGCGGATGGTGGCGAGCTGGGCCGCGGGAGCGGCAGACGCCGCTGCGACCGGGGCGGACAGCGGCGCGGTTGCCGCAGCACCGGCGATATTCGGCGGCGTGGCCGCGCTTGGCGCCGCCTGCGGCACTGCGCTGGTCGGCGCGCTGGCGACTTGAGTCGGATGGGCCGGTGGCGTTCCGAACAAATCCGTCTCGCCGTTGTAGCGCAGCCAGGAGTTGTACAGAAAAATCATCGACATGGTGAAAACCACCCAGAGAACCGAACGGCGGAGATCCATACGCAAATCCTGTTGTAGTGATGCAGAAGTGCCCGATGGCTTCAGGGCTTGGGGGTGAACGATGAAGCACTCAGGGGTGAAGCAGAGGGAAATGAAACCGGGCTTTCCGGCCCCTCAGCGCAAGCGCCAGACTCCGCAGACGAGACTGATTCATCAGACCTCGACCCGCTATTGTGCATGGGCTGCGGTGACACAGCCTGCGCGCCATCTGAAGCAATCGCATCTGACGCTTCGTCCTCTTCCGTCCGTCGGCGCCAGGGCGCCCAGGTGAAAGCGTCTGGCACCGGCTCATGCCCCCCCTGACACCAGGGCTGGCACCGCAAAATTCTGACCGCGCCCAGATAGCTGCCCGCCGCTGCCCCGTGCCGCTCCAGCGCTTCGATGGTGTATTGCGAACAAGTGGGGTAAAAACGGCACTGCCCGCCCACCCAAGGGCTCAACAGCAGACGGTACAGCCGTACCAGACCGATCAGAACAGACTTCATGCGGCACTTCGCCCAGTCACCACGACCGTACGTTCGATCCAGCTTTTGAGCAAAGCGTTCACCGCCTGCTGCACATAGGCCAGCAACGCCGGTGAACGGGCGCTGCGGAATTCCGCGGGCAATTTGCGCGTCAACCGCAGCATCAGCACCGGCGCCTGCATCTGTGCCTCGCTCGGCAGCCGCAATTCACGCAGCGCCTGGCGCATCACCCGCTTGATCAGATTGCGCCGTACCGCCGGTTTGCAGAACTTTTTCGGAATGACCAGACCAAGCCAGCAGCGCGGCTGGGCAGAGGCAGGGGCGGCGTCTGGCACCCACTCGGTCGGCGTAGCGCGGTAGTGCAGGCGAAATTCAGCCTGTTGCGCGTAGCGCGCAGCAAACATCGCGGCAAACGCTTCGGGTTGCCGCAACATTTCGAGATGCAGAGTGCCCGATCGTGAAATCGGCTGATCTGCCATGACGTCCCCGACTGTCGAAAGATCGATATCGGCAGCCCGCAAAGCAGCAAGCCGCAGATCGTTCAAACCCAACAGCCCAGCGGATCTTAGACAGCCAGGCGCTTGCGGCCCTTAGCGCGGCGCGCATTGATGACCGCGCGGCCACCCCTGGTCTTCATCCGCACCAAAAAGCCGTGGGTACGCTGACGGCGGGTCTTCGAAGGTTGATACGTACGTTTCATGAAACTCACCTTGACAAAAATAGGAGCTGCGCGCCTGGACCTGTGCCTTCATGCTGTGCACACTCATGCACATCACCCCACAAATCCAAAATACGCGCGCCGAAAAAACTTAAAGTCGCAAACTTGAAGTCTTGCTACGCGCTAGACCAAGATTCCGAAAAAAAGCCCTCCATTGGACTGAGATTCCATCCTCTTGTCAATCAAAAGAGGTTTTCCAGAAAGCTCAGGCCCTGATGACCTTCAAAACGGCATTCAAAACCAACGATCATCCGCCTCAAATGCGCCCTGCAGCGCAAGCCCCCGGCTCCAAGAAAAATTGCCTGTTCAGTCTGTGGATAACTTGCACTGTGGAGTTAAACTGAGCGCTTTCCAAAGTTGACGATCGATGGCCTTTTCGACGGGCTTTGCAGGCGGCCAACGCCCCTGTCGAGGCCGATTCAGCCCCCGGCTGAATGTCGAATGTCCTGAAAATTGTCCACAAAATTTTTTGTCTCCCCCTCAAGGCGCGCAGCCCGGTTCCGCAGCCAGGTTCTTTAACCGGCTACCGTTGAGCCAGCGCCTTCTGGAACTCGTCTCTCTCGCCGTACCTGCATGACACAAGAACAATCCTGGCAGCAGTGCTGCGCCCAGTTGGCCACGGTCATCCCCGATCAGCAATTCGCCGCCTGGATCAAGCCGCTGTCCTGCCCCCACTGGAGCGAGGATGGCAACACTGCCATCCTGCACGTTCCCAACCGCTTCAAGCTCGACTGGTTGCGCTCACAGTATGGCCCGCGCATCACCGAGTCGCTCAGCGCGATCGTGGGCCGCCCTGTGCAGGTCGAATTCATTGTGCAGAAAGCGCCGGCACGCGCCGCCATGCATCACAGCGGGGCGCAGGGTTTGCAGTCCGGCGGTGGGGCAAGCTCCACATCGGGATCAGCGCAAGCGACTCATTCTGCCGACCACGCCACGCCCCAGCAA
This sequence comes from Thiomonas sp. SCN 64-16, assembly GCF_001725585.1. NCBI lineage: Bacteria > Pseudomonadati > Pseudomonadota > Betaproteobacteria > Burkholderiales > Thiomonas > Thiomonas sp. SCN 64-16. The sequence goes on from NZ_MEGQ01000039.1 coordinate 7,865, forward strand.
TTGGCCGGTCCGGACGGCGTGAGTAACGCTGCGAGAGATGCCGCAGAAGCCGACGCCCTGGAGCGCTCGCGCCTCAACCCCATGCTCAGCTTCGAAACCCTGGTCACCGGCAAGGCCAACCAGCTTGCCCGCGCCGCGGCCATTCAAGTTGCGGAAAACCCCGGGCGCTCCTACAACCCGCTGTTCATCTACGGCGGCGTCGGTCTGGGCAAGACCCATCTCATGCACGCGGTCGGCAACGCGCTCCTGGCGCAACAGCCGGGCGCGCGCATTCGTTACCTGCAGGCCGAGCAGTTCGTCAGCGAAGTGGTGCGTGCCTACCAGCGCAAGGCCTTCGAGGAATTCAAGCGCTACTACCACTCGCTCGACCTGCTGCTGATCGACGACGTGCAGTTTTTCGCCGGCAAAGACAAGACGCAGGAAGAGTTTTTCTACGCTTTCGAAGCGCTGATCACCAAACGCTCGCAGATCATTCTCACCAGCGACACCTACCCCAAGGAACTCCGCGAGATGGATCAGCGCCTGGTCTCGCGCTTCGATTCCGGCCTCACGGTGGCCATCGAGCCGCCCGAACTCGAAATGCGCGTGGCCATTCTGCTGCGCAAGGCCGATGCCGAACTGGCCCATCTGCCGGAAGAAGTGGCGTTTTTTGTCGCCAAGAACGTGCGATCGAATGTGCGTGAACTCGAAGGCGCGCTGCGCAAAATTCTGGCCTACGCCCGCTTCAGCGGCCAGGACGTGTCGATCGGTCTGGCCAAGGAAGCGCTCAAAGATCTGCTGTCGCTGCAAAATCGCCAGGTGTCGGTCGAAAACATCCAGAAAACCGTGGCCGACTTCTACAAGATCAAGGTGGCCGATATGTATTCCAAAAAGCGCCCTGCCAGCATCGCCCGTCCGCGCCAGATCGCCATGTACCTCGCCAAGGAGCTGACGCACAAGAGCCTGCCGGAGATCGGCGAGCTGTTCGGAGGGCGCGATCACACCACGGTGCTCCATGCGGTGCGCAAGATCGGACAGGAGCGCATCAAACTGCAGGAACTCAACCAACAGCTCCATGTGCTCGAGCAAACTCTCAAAGCCTGAAGCCGAACCGCTTTTAGCGTCCTCCTTCTCAAAATGAACAAGTCGTTGTGTAGTGTGTGAAGAGTTTCTGGATAAGTCGGGGGCCAGCGCGTTTTCGGTCAAGTTGTTCCAAACCGTCCTTGCGCTCCAGACCGCTTGTCCACAGACTCTGGCTGCTGCGCAAACCGCATGAATACAGCGTTTTTTGTCTTATCCACAACACAGGCCGACCCTTACTATCAGTCCTATTCTGAATAAAGGAAAAGAAAGAATGAACAGATTGACGTCTTCCCGCGATGAACTGCTCAAGCTGCTCGGACAGGGAGCGGGCATCGTCGAGCGCCGCCAAACCCTGCCCATCCTCGCCAATGTGCTCATCCAGCACAACGCGAATGGCACTCTGTTCATCACCAGCGATATGGAAGTGCAGATCCGTCTGCAAGCGGGCGAGGCGGTACAGACCAGTGCGGAAGACGCGGCCATCACAGTCAATATGCGCAAGCTGCTCGACATCCTGCGCGCGGCCAGCCCGGGCAATGTGACGCTGGAATGGTCAGACGGCAAGATGACGGTTCGGGCCGCCAAAAGCCGCTTCAGCCTGCAAACCCTGCCGGCAGAAGACTTTCCGCTGGTACGCGCTGCGACCGACTTCAGCGACCACGCCCTGCGCCTGCCGCAAAAGCTGCTCAAGCGCCTGCTCGGCCTGACCCACTTCGCCATGGCGCAGCACGATATTCGCTACTACCTCAATGGCATGTTGTGGGTAGCCGATGGACAGCAGATGCATCTGGTGGCCACCGACGGTCACCGCATGACCCTGGCTTCCGCCCCGCTGGAAAAGGCGGTGGAGCGGCGCGAAATCATTCTGCCGCGCAAGACCGTGCTCGAACTCAGCCGCCTGCTCAGCGATGAAGACGACGCCATGATCGACATCGCCCTGGCCAGCAATCAGGCGCGCTTGACCCTGGACGGGCTGGAATTCACCAGCAAGCTCATCGAAGGCAAGTTCCCCGATTACCAGCGCGTCGTGCCCAAGGGCCACCGAAATATGCTGCAGGTCGAGCGCACGACGCTGCAGGCGGCGCTGCAGCGCGTGGCCATTCTGACCAACGACAAGTTCAAAGGCGTGCGCGTCAACTTAGAGCCGGGGCTGTTGCGGCTGACCTCCATCAACGCCGAGCAGGAAGAAGCGCAGGAAGAAATCGATATCGACTACGGCGGCGACGTCATCGAAATCGGCTTCAACATCGCCTACCTCATCGACGCGCTGGCCAATATGACCTCCGACCAGATTCGCCTCGAACTGCAGGACGGCAACAGCAGCGCGCTGTTCACCATGCCCGACGAGCCCAACTTCAAGTACGTGGTCATGCCCATGCGGATCTGAGCGGTCGCATGCTCATTGCGCTTCACCCCGCCTCACCGAATCGATTTTTTGCCATGAAAGCTCATGGAATCTGTTTTTGAAAGTGTCTGATGAACGAACCGAAGAACGACAGCTACAGCGAAAATTCCATTCAAATCCTGGAGGGACTCGAAGCGGTGCGCAAACGTCCCGGCATGTACATCGGCGACACCTCAGACGGCACCGGCCTGCATCATCTGGTGTTCGAAGTCGTCGATAACTCCATCGACGAAGCCCTGGCCGGGTTTTGTGATGACATCGTCGTCACCATCCACTCAGACAACTCCATCAGCGTGACCGACAACGGCCGCGGCATTCCTACCGGCGTGAAGATGGACGATAAGCACGAGCCCAAGCGCAGCGCGGCCGAAATCGCCCTCACCGAGCTGCACGCCGGGGGCAAGTTCAATCAGAACAGCTACAAGGTCTCCGGCGGCCTGCACGGTGTGGGTGTGAGCTGCGTCAACGCTCTGTCGCAATGGCTGCGCCTCGTGGTGCGGCGCGACGGCGATGTGCATACCCTCGAATTCGTCCGCGGCGCGCTGCAAAACCGGCAGACGCAGATGATCGATGGAGTGGAAGTCTCCGTCGCTCCGATTACCGGCAAGACCGATAAACGCGGCACCGAGGTGCACTTCCTGCCAGATGCCGAGATTTTCACCACGGTCGATTTCCACTACGAAGTGCTGGCTAAGCGCCTGCGCGAGCTTTCCTTCCTCAACCACGGCGTCAAGATCCGGCTAGTGGATGAGCGTCAGGGCAAGGAAGAAAACTTCGCCTTCTCCGGCGGGGTGAAAGGCTTTGTCGAATACATCAACCGCGGCAAGAGCGTGCTGCACCCCAATATTTTTTATGCCCAAGCTGAGAAAGCTTCCGAGGTAGGCAGCACCATCAGCGTGGAAGTCTCCATGCAGTGGAACGACGGCTACGCTGAAACCGTGCAGTGCTTCACCAACAACATTCCGCAGCGCGACGGCGGCACCCACCTCACCGGACTGCGCGCAGCGATGACCCGGGTGATGAACAAATACATCGACGACAACGAGCTGGCGAAAAAAGCCAAGGTCGAGATCAGCGGTGACGACATGCGCGAAGGCCTCACCTGCGTGCTATCGGTCAAAGTGCCCGACCCCAAGTTCAGCAGCCAGACCAAGGACAAGCTGGTGTCGAGCGAAGTGCGCGGCCCGGTCGAAGACCTGGTGGCCAAGGCGCTGTCCGACTACCTGCTCGAAACCCCGACCGACGCCAAAATCATCTGCGGCAAGATCATCGACGCTGCCCGTGCCCGCGAAGCCGCGCGCAAGGCGCGCGAAATGACCCGCCGCAAGGGCGTGATGGACGGTCTGGGCCTGCCCGGAAAACTGGCCGACTGCCAGGAAAAAGACCCCGCCCTGTGCGAGCTCTATCTGGTGGAGGGCGACTCCGCCGGCGGCTCGGCCAAACAGGGCCGCGACCGCAAGTTCCAAGCCATCCTGCCCCTGCGCGGCAAGATTCTCAACGTCGAGAAGGCGCGCTTCGAGAAGCTGCTCACCAGCAACGAAATCCTCACCCTCATTACCGCGATGGGCACCAGCATCGGCAAGGACGATTTCAACATCGACAAGCTGCGTTACCACCGCATCATCATCATGACCGATGCCGACGTGGACGGCGCGCACATCCGCACCCTGCTGCTCACTTTCTTCTTCCGCCAGATGCCCGAGATTGTCGAGCGCGGGCACATCTACATCGCCCAGCCGCCGCTCTACAAAGTCAAACACGGCAAGGATGAGCAATATCTCAAAGACGCCTCTGAGCTCGACGCCTACCTGCTGCGCGTGGCGCTCAAAGACGCCGTCATCCACCGCCCTGATACCCCGGCGCCGCTGGCGGGTGAAACCCTCGAACAACTCGCTCGCCAGCATGTCCTGGCCGAAGCCGTGATCGCTCGGCTGGGCGTGTTCATGGATGAGCAGGCCCTGCGCGCCATCGTCGATGGTGTCGTCATTGACCTCGACCATGCGGCGCAAGCCAGCGCCGATGCGATGGCGGCCTATCTGGAGAAGCACACCGACCATGGCGAAGCGCCGCAAGTGCTCGCCGAAATCGACCCGCGTACCGAAAAACCGTATCTGCGTATCGTGCGCCGTCACCACGGCAACCTCAAATCCACCGTGCTGCACGCCGACTTCGTTCACGGCGCCGACTACGCCGTGCTGGCGCAGGCCGCGCAGACCTTCCACGGACTCATCGCCGCAGGCTCATCCGTGCGGCGCGGCAACGGCGACAACGCCAAGGAAGCCGCCGTGGCCAGTTTCCGCGAAGCCATGGACTGGCTCATCCGCCAGGCCGAAAACACCGTCGGCCGCCAGCGCTACAAAGGCCTGGGCGAGATGAATCCCGAGCAACTCTGGGAAACCACCATGGACCCGGCCGTGCGCCGCCTGCTGCGCGTGCAGATCGACGACGCCATCGAAGCCGACCGCGTGTTCACCATGCTCATGGGCGACGAAGTCGAACCCCGGCGCGACTTCATCGAAACCAACGCCCTGCGGGCGGCGAATCTGGATATTTGACGACGTTTTGTAGGTGAAGACATAAGCTGAGCAAGCTATGGAGCTTCCAGTTCGATAAAGGTGGTCAATAGCCCGGCGCTTGAGCGGCGCTGGGCTTTTTTACTCGCCGTGCTCGCATCGGCTGAGCAGAATTCAGTGTTCTGGCACGTGCAACACGCAGCGGCTAAAGTGACAGAGATGCGGTGACAGGGATGCGCGCAGCAGCAGCGCGAGCTTGGCGCCGTTGCCAAAACAATTACTGCTTGCGGAGCATCGATGTTCCGCTGAAACATCATGACCGATTCCTCTCCATCTTCCGACACCTCTGCCGTGGTTCTGGCTTCGGCCGATGAAATGCGCGGGCGTGCCCGGCGTCGGGGCAAGCTCAAGGGGCGCCAGCCCGAGCCGCAGGCGCTGGCCGAGGTGCAGCAGCTTATCGGCGCCGGGCCGCACCGCCGCGATCTGCTGATCGAGCATTTGCACCGCATCAATGACCAGTGGCACGGGCTGCACGAGCGCCATTTGGTGGCGCTGGCCCGGTTGATGAATCTGCCGATGGCCGAGGTGTACGAGGTGGCGACTTTCTATCACCACTTCGAAGTGCTGCGCGACGATGCCCAGCCTGCGGCCATCACGGTGCGCGTGTGCGACAGCCTGTCGTGCTCGCTGGCCGGGGCGAGCGATCTTCTGCAGCGTCTGCCGCAGTTGCTCGGCGCCGAGGTGCGCGTGATGCCCACGCCTTGCGTGGGCCGCTGCGAGCAGGCGCCGGTGGCGGTGGTGGGGCAATGGCCGGTGGCGCATGCCACGCCAGACGCGGTGCGCGAGAGCGTGGCAAACCGACGCCTGCAGCATCCGCTACCTGCTGATGATGCAGACTTCGACCTGGCCGCAGTCGGCCCGCAGGCGGTCACCAACGGGTCGGGCGAGGTGACCCCGGCCTGTGTCGGCTATGACGCTTACCGCGCGCGGGGCGGTTATGCACTGGCGGCGGCTGTAGCCAGCGGCCAGCGTTCAGCGGAAGAGGTGATCAAAGCCTTGAGTGACTCGGGCCTGCGCGGCCTGGGCGGCGCGGGTTTTCCGGCAGGGCGCAAATGGGGCATCGTGCGCAACTACCCCGCGCCCCGGCTGATGGCGGTGAATATCGACGAGGGCGAGCCGGGCACCTTCAAGGATCGCACCTATCTCGAGCGAGACCCGCACCGCTTTATCGAGGGCGTGCTGATTGCCGCGCAGGTGGTGGGTATTTCCACCTGCTACCTCTACCTGCGCGACGAGTATCACGGCGGCCGCGCCGTTCTGGAGCGCGAGATTGCCCGGCTGCAGGCCGATCCGCCCTGCGCGCTGCCGCACATCGAGCTGCGGCGCGGCGCGGGCGCATATATCTGCGGCGAAGAGTCGGCGATGATCGAGAGCATCGAAGGCAAGCGCGGCGAACCGCGCATGCGTCCGCCCTACATCGCTGAAATTGGTCTGTTCGGACGCCCCACACTCGAACACAACTTCGAGACCCTGTATTGGGTGCGCGATATCGTCGAGCGTGGCGCGGCCTGGTTCAGCAGCTTTGGGCTGAATGGCCGCAAGGGGCTGCGTTCCTTCAGCGTCAGCGGCCGGGTGAAGTCGCCCGGGGTGAAACTCGCTCCGGCGGGCATCACCTTGAAGGAACTGGTCGACACCTATTGCGGCGGCATGCTCGACGGCCACACGCTCTACGCCTACCTGCCCGGCGGCGCTTCCGGGGGCATCCTACCGGCGCGGCTGGCCGATGTGCCGCTCGACTTCGACACCCTGCAGCCGCATGGTTGCTTCATTGGCTCTGCAGCCATCATCGTGCTCAGCCACCAAGACCGCGCCCGCGACGCCGCGCTCAACGTCATGCGCTTTTTCGAGCACGAAAGCTGCGGCCAGTGCACGCCCTGCCGCGTCGGCACCGGCAAGGCCGCGCAACTGATGCAGGCTCCGCAATGGGATCACGCCACGCTCGAAGACCTGAATCAGGTCATGGCCGACGCCTCCATCTGCGGCCTCGGACAGGCGGCGCCCAACCCGGTGCGCTGCGTGCAGACCTATTTTGCTCACGAGGTGTCTTGAATGAATACGAAGACGATCGAGCTTGAACTCAATGGCCGCCCGGTGCAGGCGCTCGAAGGCGAAACCCTGCTGGAACTGGCCGACCGCCACGGTGTGGCGATACCCCGGCTGTGCCACAAACCCGGCTACCGGCCCGATGGCAACTGCCGCGCCTGCATGGTCGAGATCAACGGCGAGCGTGTGCTGGCGCCAAGCTGCTGCCGCACCGCAACCGAGGGCATGAAGGTGCATGCCGACAGCCCGCGCGCGGTGAAGAGCCAGAACATGGTGCTCGAAATGCTGCTGTCGGACCTGCCCGAGAAGGGCTACAAATGGCTGGGCGACGACGCCACCCGCCCGCACGGCGAACTCAGCGACTGGGCCGCGCGCCAAAACGTGCAGGTGCGACCGGCGCTGGCGGCGATTTCAAGAACACGCCGGGCCGCCCCAAGTGTTCTTGACCCCCACGGGGGGCGGGCAGGGCACAGCCCGGCCCAGGGGGCACTCACCCGCCGCACCCAGCCCGCGCCCGACGTGTCGCACCCGGCGATGGCGGTCAACCTCGATGCCTGCATTCAGTGCAACCGCTGCGTGCGAGCCTGCCGCGAAGAGCAGGTCAACGACGTCATCGGCTACGCCTTTCGCGGCCATCACAGCGAAATCGTGTTCGACCTGCACGACCCCATGGGCGACAGCACCTGCGTGGCCTGCGGCGAGTGCGTGCAAGCCTGCCCCACGGGCGCGCTCATGCCCAAGACCCACATCGGCGCGCAGACAGTTGATCGCCGGGTCGATTCGGTCTGCCCGTTCTGCGGCGTGGGCTGCCAGATCACCTACAACGTGAAAGACGAGATCATCGTCAGCGTCGATGGCCGCGATGGCCCCGCCAACCACGGCCGCCTGTGCGTCAAAGGCCGCTTTGGCTTCGACTACGCGCACCACCCGCAACGCCTGACCCGACCGCTGATCCGCAAGCCCGGCGTGCCCAAAGACCCGGCCCTGCTGTCGCACCAGGGCGATTGGCGCGACGCCTTCCGCGAGGCCACCTGGGAAGAAGCGCTCGACTTCGCCGCCGGCAAGCTCAAAGACCTGCGTACCCGCCACGGCGACAAGGCGCTGGCCGGTTTCGGCTCGGCCAAAGGCAGCAACGAAGAGGCCTACTTGTTCCAGAAGCTGGTGCGCACCGGCTTCGGCAGCAACAACGTCGACCACTGCACCCGGCTGTGCCATGCGTCCAGCGTGGCCGCGCTGCTCGAAGGGGTGGGCTCGGGCGCGGTGAGCAACCAGGTCAACGATGTGGAGCATGCCGAGCTCATTCTGGTGATCGGCTCCAACCCCACGGCCAATCACCCGGTGGCGGCCACCTGGATGAAAAACGCCGCCAAGCGCGGCGCCAAGATCGTGCTGGCCGATCCGCGCGTGACCGACATCGGCCGCCATGCCTGGTGCACGCTGCAGTTCCGCCCCGATACCGACGTGGCCCTGCTCAACGCCATGATTCACACCGTCATCGAAGAAGGCCTGGTCGATCAGGAGTTCGTGACGCAGCGCGCCAGCAACTTCGAGGCGCTGAAGCAAAACATCCAGGGCTACAGCGCCGAGGCCATGGCGCCGATCTGCGGCATACCGGCCGAGACCATCCGCGAAGTGGCCCGCGCCTTCGCCACCAGCAAGGCCTCGATGATTCTGTGGGGCATGGGCATCAGCCAGCATGTGCACGGCACCGACAACGCGCGCTGCCTCATCGCGCTGACCAGCGTGACCGGCCAGATCGGCAAGCCCGGCAGCGGGCTGCATCCCCTGCGCGGGCAGAACAATGTGCAGGGCGCGAGCGATGCGGGCCTCATTCCCATGATGTACCCGAACTACCAGCTCGTCAGCAATCCGCAGGCGCATGCGTGGTTCGAGGCGTTCTGGCAGACACGGCTCGACGACAAGCCCGGCTACACCGTGGTCGAGATCCTGCACAAATGCCTGGCGCCCGACAGCGATCCGCACAAGATACGCGGCATGTATATCGAGGGCGAAAACCCGGCGATGAGCGACCCCGATCTGAACCACGCGCGGCAGGCGCTGTGCGCGCTGGAACATCTGGTGGTTCAGGATATTTTCATGACCGAGACCGCCTGGCTGGCCGATGTGGTGCTGCCCGCGAGCGCCTGGCCCGAGAAGACCGGCACCGTCACCAACACCGACCGCATGGTGCAACTGGGGCGGCGCGCGCTCAACCCGCCGGGCGATGCGCGGCCCGATCTGTGGATCATCCAGCAGATGGCCGCGCGCATGGGGCTGAACTGGCACTACCCCGGCCCGGAGCAGGGTGTAGCCGCGGTGTATGAAGAAATGCGCCAGACCATGGCGGCGGCCATCGGCGGCATTACCTGGGAGCGGCTGGAGCGCGAGGGCAGCGTGACCTATCCCTGCCTCACGCCGCAAGACCCGGGGCAGCCCATTGTGTTCGCAGACCGTTTTCCGACTGCGGACGGCCGCGTCAAATTGGTACCCGCCGACATCATTCCAGCGTCCGAGCGGCCCGATGCGGAGTTTCCGCAGGTGCTCATCACCGGTCGCCAGCTCGAACACTGGCACACCGGCAGCATGACGCGGCGCTCAGCCGTGCTGGGCGCTATCGAGCCGATGCCCACCGCGTCGATGAATTCGGCCGAGCTGCGCAAACTCGGCGTGCAGCCGGGCGAGCCCATCACCGTGCGTTCGCGCCGCGGCGCCGTGGTGCTCACCGCGCGGCGCGACGACGGCACGCCCGACGGCGCCGTATTCATTCCCTTCGCTTATTACGAGGCCGCGGCCAATCTGCTGACCAATCCGGCGCTCGACCCGTTCGGCAAGATCCCCGAGTTCAAGTACTGCGCGGTGGCCGTGAGCGCAGGCGGCACGCTGGCGCCGGTTGCGGGTTACGCCCGCAGCAGGGCCGAGATTTCGGAGCCAGCGACATAGGCCTTATGGGCTTCAATATGGGCGATCTACCCGCTTTGGAGACCGTAGCGCCAACCGCCTTCGAGGCCGTGGCGCTGCCGCGTCGGCCCGACGCGCCCCGCCTCAGTCAGGCGCGCTGCGAGGTCGTGCGGCCGATCGGGATACTCGATCAGCATGGCGAGCATCGGCAGATCGACATCCCGACCGAACGTCCGCTGACGATCTATCTCGACAAACGCGAGCTGGTCACGCTGATGACTCTGGGCGCGAATCCCGAACTGCTGGTGCTCGGCTACCTGCTCAATCAGGGCCTGGTCGAGCAGGTGGGCGAGATCGACGGCATCGATGTGGACTGGGCGGTGGAGGCCGCGGCGGTGCGCACCCGCCACGGCGTCAGCGACCTCGAAGCCCGCATCGCGCGCCGCGTCGTCACCACCGGCTGCGGGCAGGGTACGGTCTTTGGCGACGCGATGGCGCAACTGGGCCAGACCCGCCTGCCCGACGCGCAGGCCGCGCGCCTGAGCCACGCTACGCTGATCAGCCTGCTCGACCAAATGAAGCTACGCGACAGCGTGCACCGCCAGGCCGGATCGGTGCACGGCTGCGCACTGTTTCACGGCGACGCGCTGCAATGCTTTGTCGAAGACGTCGGCCGCCACAACGCCATCGACACCGTCGCCGGCTGGATGGCGGTGCACGGCGTGCAGGGGGGCGACAAGGTGTTCTACACCACCGGGCGGCTCACCAGCGAAATGGTGATCAAGTCGGCCCGGATGGGCGTGCCCATCATCGTGTCGCGCAACGGGGTGACCGCCATGGGCCACCAACTGGCCGAGACGCTGGGCATGACCCTGTTCGGCCGCGCCGCGGGCCGTCACTTCCTGTGCTACACCGGGTTTGAACGCTTCGACGCCGAAGCCCCGCCGCCCACCGTCCCTCTCGCCTTCACCGACACGGCTCATGAGAAAACGCCGGGCCGCCCCAAGTTTTCTCATCCCCCTCGGGGGGCCTGACGCGAACGCGGCAGGTCTGGGG
>NZ_MEGQ01000039.1:18954-46272 GCF_001725585.1 Thiomonas sp. SCN 64-16
GGTGAGATCACTCCCTCCCCACTTGTGGGGAGGGTTGGGGTGGGGATTGCCCGGCCCTGGGGGCGCTCGGTAGGCGCCGCGCTGTTTCCCGCGGGAAAAGAAGAGTCAGTGCGACTGCAGAAACTGATCAAGCGCCGCGGCTGCGCCAAGCAGTGCAGGCCAGGGGCTGTGGATCACCCAGACAGGAATATCGCGCAGATACGGCGAGGTGCGCCCTTTGTCTTCGAAGCGCTGGCGGAACGGGCAATGCCGAAAGAAGTCGCCCAGCCGCGGCACAATGCCGCCGCCGATATACACCCCGCCGCGCGCCCCCAGGGTAATGGCCAGATCGGCCGCCACCGTGCCCAGCAAGGTGCAGAACAGCGTCACTGCGTCGTGGCATAGCGCGTCGCTGCCGTCCAGGGCCAGGCGGGTGATTTCGGCGGCGCTGCGCTCGGGCGGCGTCTGCCCGGCGATCTGTCCGAGCGCCTGATGCAAAAACGCCATCCCGGCGCCGCTCAGCAGACGCTCGGCCGAAACATGGCCGAAGCGCGCATGCGCCAGACGCCAGATGGCCACCTCGCGCTCATCAAAAGGGGCGAAGCTCACATGCCCGCCCTCGCCCGCCAGCGGCTTCCAGCCCCCTTGTCCGTCGGGAATCAAGCCCGACACGCCCAGGCCGGTGCCCGCGCCCAGCAGCGCCAGCGGCGCGCCGGGCACGGCGCTGCCGCCGCCCACCTGAACGAGCTCGGCCGCGGGCAACTCGGGCAGGGCGCGCGCGAGCACGGCGAAATCGTTGAGCACCAGAAAGGTCTCCAGCCCCAGCTCGGCGCGGGTCTGGGCGATGGAAAAGGCCCAGTGATGGTTGGTCATGCGGATCTGGTCGCCATACACCGGGTTGGCGATACCGATGGCGACATGGCGCACGGCGGTCGCGCCCGTGGCGGCGAGATAGGCGAGCAGCGCATCGGCAAAGCGGGCGTAATCCGCCGTGGGCAGCACGCGAATATCGCTGAGCCCTTGCGCGGTGTGCAGGGCGAATCGGGCATTGGTGCCGCCGATGTCGCCGACCAGGCGGGTGGCAGGAAGGGAGAGATTCGCAGTCATCTTGGGGGTGTACTCTGAGCAGCCTTGCCAGCACGGTAGGCATAGTATGTTGCCTGATGAAGCGGGTTTGAGCCCCTTGATGGCCTGCGGTGTGGAGTATCGCGGCCTATCGTTAAATGACAGTTTGGAGTTGCCATGTCTTCTTTGCATCCCGTATTAGTGGCCGTGACGCAGCGCATCGAGGCGCGTAGCGCGGCGCGGCGCGAGGCTTATCTGGCGCGCGTGCGCGCAGCGCGGGGCAGCAAGGTCGAGCGCGGGCACCTCTCCTGCACCAACCTGGCGCACGCGATGGCGGCCGCCCCGGCGCCGGCCAAGCGGATGCTCAAGGAAATCACCCCGCAGTCCCGGCCCAATCTGGCCATCGTTTCCGCGTACAACGACATGCTCTCGGCGCACCAACCGCTGGGCGCGTTTCCGGCCTGGATCAAGGAGGCCGCGCAGGCGGCGGGCGCCACGGCGCAGTTCGCCGGGGGCGTGCCCGCGATGTGCGACGGCGTGACCCAGGGGCAGGCCGGCATGGAGCTGTCGCTGTTTTCGCGCGACGTCATCGCCATGGCCACGGCGGTGGCGTTGAGCCACCAGATGTTCGACGCCGGGCTCTACCTCGGGGTGTGCGACAAGATCGTGCCCGGCCTGCTGATTGGCGCTCTGGCTTTCGGCCATCTGCCTGGCATATTCGTACCCGGCGGCCCCATGACCAGCGGCATGGGCAACGACGAGAAGGCCCGCATCCGCGCGCTGTATGCCGAAGGCAAGATCGGCCGCGCCGAACTGCTCGAAGCCGAGATGCAGTCGTATCACAGCGCGGGCACCTGCACCTTCTACGGCACCGCCAATTCCAACCAGATGCTCATGGAGATCATGGGCCTGCACCTGCCCGGCTCGGCCTTCGTCAACCCTGGCACGCCGCTGCGCGAAGCGCTCACCCGCGCGGCCGCCACCCGCGCCGTGGCGATTTCTGCCGAAGGCCCGGAGTACACCCCGATTGGCGAACTGGTCGATGCGCGCGTGATCGTCAACGGCCTCGTCGGCCTGCTATGCACCGGCGGCTCGACCAACCACACCATCCACCTCGTGGCCATTGCCCGGGCGGCGGGCATCGACATCAACTGGACCGACTTCGACGATCTCTCCAAGGCCGTGCCCACGCTCACCAAGCTCTACCCCAACGGCCGAGCCGACGTCAATCAGTTCCACGCGGCCGGGGGCATGGGCTTTGTCATTCGCGAACTGCTCGCCGCCGGTCTGCTGCACCCCGATGTGCAGACCGTGGCCGGGCCCGGCCTGGCGCGCTACGCGCAGGAGCCCGGCTTCGATGGCGGCCAGCTCGTCTGGCGCCCGGTAAACGACGAGACGCTCGACCGCGACATTCTGCGACCCGTCTCCGATCCGTTCGCCCCAGACGGCGGCCTCAAACTCATGACGGGCAATCTGGGGCGTGCCGTCATCAAGGTTTCGGCGGTCAAACCCGAATACCGCGTGATCACCGCGCCCGCCCTCATCTTTGACGACCAGGACGACCTGCTCGCCGCCTTCAAGCGCGGCGAGCTCGAGCGCGACTTCGTCGCCGTCATCCGCTTTCAGGGTCCGGCGGCCAACGGCATGCCCGAACTGCACAAGCTCATGCCCACGCTGGGCGTGTTGCAGGAGCGCGGTTTCAAGGTGGCGCTGGTGACCGACGGGCGCATGTCGGGCGCCTCCGGCAAAGTGCCCTCGGCCATTCACGTCACGCCCGAGGCGGCGCACGGCGGGCCGATCGCCAAGGTACGCGAAGGCGATCTCATCACCCTGAACGCCCACACCGGAGAAGTCAACGCCGAAGTGCCCCCCGAAGTCTGGGCCGCGCGCCAGGCGCAGAGCGTCGACCTCAGTCGACGCCAATACGGCGTGGGCCGCGAGCTGTTCGCCGCCTTCCGCCACCATGTGGACGGTGCCGAGCAGGGGGCGACCAGCTTTCAGCATCCCGACTGGGCCAAGCCTGAGCCCGCCTTGTCCGCTGTGCCCGTCGCAGCAGGAGCCACGCGATGACCGCCGAAGAACTGCTGCGCGCCGGGCCGGTGATGCCCGTGCTGGTGATCCGCGATGCCGGGCTGGCTGTCGATCTGGCCACGGCGCTGGTGGCCGGCGGCATTCGCACCCTGGAGGTGACGCTGCGCACCCCGGCCGCGCTGGACGCCATCCGTCAGATTCACGACCGCGTGCCCGGTGCGCTGGTGGGCGCGGGCACCGTGCTGAGCCCGAGCGACTGGCAGCGCGCGCAAGACGCAGGCGCGATGTTCGGCATCAGCCCCGGGCTGACGCCCGCGCTGCTGGCGGCTACTCGCCCAAGCAGCTTGCCCTTCGTGCCCGGCGTGGCCACCGCTAGCGAAGCCATGACGGCGCTGGACGCGGGTTTCACCGTGATGAAACTGTTTCCGGCCGAAGCCGTGGGCGGTCAGGCGCTGCTCAAGTCCTTGCATGGGCCGCTGCCGCAATTGCTGTTCTGCCCCACTGGGGGCATTCATCCGGGCAACGCCGCGGCCTATCTGGCGCTGCCCAACGTAGGCTGCGTGGGCGGCTCCTGGCTGGCGCCCGAAGCGGCCTTGGCCGCGCACGACTGGGCCGCCATCACCGCCCTAGCGCGTGAGGCGGCGGCGTTGCGACGCTAAGGGGCCGACAGCTCGCTGGGTCAGTTCGGCTGCTGCGGCTCTGCTGTGCGGGGTTCATCCAGACGTTCGAACCACAAGACGGCGCCTGCCAGCAGCAGCACGAAAAAAGCGGTGCCGAAAATCCAGGCGAAATACCACGAGGCGTTACTGCCCACGAGGATGCCGATGCCGATCACAACGGCACCGATGACCAGGAACAGCGCGAGAGAGAGTAGTTTTTTCATGGCTGTCATCCATAAAAACCAAAGGTTTCAGCAAAACCGAAGGTTGCAATAAAAAGGGCCAGGTTGCCCTGGCCCTGGAGCAGGCTCTGCCGCGAAGCGAGAGCCTTCGGTGCGGCGTGACTCAGTGGCCGCCGCGTGGAGCGCCGCCGTTGCGGCGGTCATCTTCCTGGGCGTCGAAAAAGGCGCCCGAGGCGGCAGAAACCAGCACGATCATCGCGGTGCCCACGATCCAGGCGAAGTACCAGGAGGCATAGTCGCCGATGATCACGCCGATGACAATCGCAATCAGCGCGATGGTCATGAAGAGCACGAAATAAAGAAGGTTTTTCATGATGAGATCCTTGCTCAATAGGCGTGGGGGTCGGCTTCGACTTCCTTCGGATCGACCCTGCCGCGCATGACGTAGAACGCCCAGCTGGTATACCAGAAGATGATGGGCACGAACACCACGGTCCAGCCGGTCATCCACAGCAGCGTGGTTTCACTGGAGATGGAATTCCACAGGGTCAGGCTTTGCGAGGGGTTGGAGCTCGACGGCATGAGGAAGGGGAACATGGCCACGCCGATGGTGCCGACCACGCCGATCCACGATACCGCGCCCAGCCACCAAGCCAGGGTGTGCTTGTTGCCGCGCACGCTCGTCCAGCCGAAGAACAGACCGGCAAAACCGAGCAAGGGCACGGCCCAGAGGACGGGATAGCTCTTGTAGTTGGAGAGCCAGCCACCGGGCACCAGTTCGACGGTTTGCTGCAGCGGAGTTTGCGGCACGCCGGCTCCGGGGAAGCTCACGATCTTGTAGCCGTTGACCATGCTGACCCACACGCCGAGCACTGCGAACAGCACGATGGCAGCCAGCGCGGCATAGCCCGCTGCAGTGCGGGCACGGCCCGCGACGGGTTCGGGCGCGCGGCCCATCATCATCACGCCACCCATATAGACCGACAGCGACAGCGACAGCAGGCCGGCCAGCACCGAGAACGGGTTGAACAGGGTGATGAAGCTGCCGGTATAGACCGAGCGCATATCCCACTGAAAGTGGAAGGGCACGCCCATGAGCATATTGCCCATGGCGGCGCCGAAAATGATCATCGGCAGCGTGCCGCTGAGCAGCAGCGTCCAGTCCCAGGCATTGCGCCAGGCCGGCGAGGCGATTTTGCTGCGGTATTCAAACCCCAGCGGGCGCACGATCATGCTCCACAGCAGCAGCAGAATGACCACATACAGACCGGAGAACGAAGTGGCGTAGATCAGCGGGTAGGCCGCGAAGATCGCGCCGCCGCCGAGAATGAACCACACCTGATTGCCGTCCCAGTGGGGGCCGATGGCATTGAGCATGGAGCGGCGCTCGGTATCGGTCTTGCCGATGAAGCGCAGCAGCGTGCCCACGCCCATGTCCATGCCGACCATGGTGCCCAGCCCGACGAACAGCACGCCGAGCAGAACCCACCACAAGACTTGAAGGATGAGATACAAGTCCATGACTATTACTCCTTATGGGCGCTCATCGGAGCGGCCGGGTTGGGGGCGAAACCACCGCCGAACGACGGCTGGGGTTTGCGGCCTTGGGGAATGGTCGGAGTGGACGGCGTGCCGTGCTCTTCCGGCCCTTGCTTGATCGCGCGCACCATCAGATACATCTCGACGGCGATGAAGATGGAGTAGAGCGACACAAAGCCCACCAGCGAGAAGATCATGTAGCCCACGCTATGGCTGGATGCAGACATCCAGGTAGGCAGCATGCCGAACACGGTCCAGGGTTGACGGCCCACTTCAGCAGTGAGCCAGCCCATTTCGCAAGCGAGGAAAGGCACGGGAATCATCCACGGGGCGAATTTGAGGAACCAGCGGTTCTTCGGCTGCTCCAGCTTGCCGCTGATGGTGAGCATGGCGGCGTAAACGAAGTAGGCCAACATCAGCAGGCCCATGCCGACCATGAGACGGAAGGTCCAGAAAATCACCGAGACTTCGGGGATGGTGTCCTTGGCGGCCTTGGCGATGTCCGCGTCCGTTGCCTTGGAGACATCTTGTTCAGGCGAGTAGCGCTGCGCGAGGAAACCGAAACCCAGGTCTTTTTCGTGCGCCTTGAACTGCGCCATGGCAGCGGCATCGTTGGGGTTCTTGCTCAGCAGCTTGAGCGCTTCCACCGCCGGAATGCCGTTCTTGATGCGCTGCCTCGCGTCCGCCTCGATCTGGTCAACACCCGGCACGACCTTGGTGAGGGTGTGGGTCAGCAGCGGCGTCAGCACATACGGCACCTGGATAGACCAGACGTTCTTTTGCTCGCTCTGCGACGGCCAAGCCACCACATTGAACGGAGCAGGCGCAGCCTCGGTTTGCCACATGGCTTCCATGGCGGCGAGCTTGGACGGCTGCGCATGCGCGCCGACGAAACCCAGCGCGTCACCCAGGGTGATAACCCCGGCAGTGGACAGCACGCCGAACAGCGCGGCCATGCGGAAGGAGCGGCGAGCCAGTTCCATATGGCGGTTGCGCACCATATACCAGGCGCTCACCCCGGCAACGAACACCGCAGCGGTGACGTAACCGGCGATGCTGGTATGCACGAACTTGGCCTGCGCGTCCGGGCTGAAAATCAGCGCGCCGAAGTTGGTGAGTTCCATGCGCATGGTCACCGGGTTGAACGCGGCGCCTTGCGGGTCTTGCATGAAGCCGTTGGCCACCAGAATCCACAAGGCCGACAGGTTGGAGCCGATGGCCACCAGATAGGTCACCAGCAGATGCTGACCTTTGGTCAGGCGCTTCCAGCCGAAGATCATCATGCCGATCATGGTGGATTCCATGAAGAAGGCCATCAGTCCTTCAATGGCCAGCGGCGCACCGAAGATGTCGCCGACGAAACTGGAATAAAACGACCAGTTGGTGCCGAACTCGAACTCCATGGTCAGGCCGGTGGCCACGCCCAGGGCGAAGTTGATAAGAAACAGCTTGCCCCAGAACTGGGTCATGTCGCGGTAGATCGTTTTGCCGGTGGTGACGTAAACCGTCTCCATGGCGGCGATCATGAAGCTGATGCCCAGGGTGAGGGGGACGAAAAGGAAGTGGTATAGCGCGGTGGAGGCAAATTGCCACCGCGATAAGTCCACGACGAGGGTGTCGATCATTTTGGCGCTCCTGTTGTGTCGATCCGTGGGTCTTGCGCAGCATGGCGCGGCTGATTGACACCCACGCGGCGAAGAACACGGAGCAAGGATAGGCGCCCACGTATCTCGTTTTTTTGATTTGGAGCAATGTCCGGGAATTCCCTAGGCTTGGCAGTGGCCCTTACGCTGCATTGTTCTGCGACAAAACGTCGCAGTCTGCTCGTCTGCGTTGATTTTTCATGTGGGTGGAAGCTTTTTCTGCGGTTTTGCTGCGCCCACGCGACGCGGGCGAGCTGCAGACGACCCATTCCAGAAAAGGACATTTGCATGGCATTCGACCGTCAGCGTCGGCACAATGCATCTGAGAGACGGCGCAACGACGTTTCCCCTGCAAGGAGCCCCCATGATTTACAAATTTCAATCCAAGGCCGACAGTGATTTGTTCATGAACGTCGGCCCGGCCGAACGCATTCTGTCCATCATCGGCAAGTCGGCGGGCGCGCAAGGCATCATCGAGCCGTCCGAAATGCCAGCGGCCATTGCCGCCCTTGAAGCGGCCGTGGACGCAGAAGAACAGGCGCGCAACGCGGCGATGGAGTCGGCCGCTGCGGACGGGCAGGTGGTCTCGGCGGCGCAACCCATCGGCCTGAAGCAGCGGTCCTGGCCGTTCATCCAGATGCTCAAGCGTTGCCAGGAAGCGCAGACGCCGGTTGTCTGGGGCGTGTGAATGCAGGACCCTGAGCACACGCATGCGGCGCACGATCACGCGCCTCATCGCGATCGCGCACACGCACACGCCGCAGGGCATCACGGCCACGACCATGCCCGAGGCGCCAGCGCACACCGACTGCGGTGGGCATTGGCCGTGCTGCTGATTTTCACCGTCATCGAGGCGGTCGGCGGCTGGTGGGTGAACTCGCTGGCGCTGCTGTCCGACGCGGTGCATATGGCGGCGGACAGCGCCGCGCTGCTGCTGGCGCTCGTAGCCATCCGCCTCAGCGCCCGTCCGCCGAGTGCGCGACTGACCTATGGCAACGGACGCTGGCAGACGCTGGCGGCCTTCGTCAATGGGCTGGTGCTGCTGCTGTTGACCGTGGGGCTGATCGTCGAGGCCCTGCAGCGTCTGTGGCGGCCCGAGGCGGTGGAGGGCGGCTGGATGCTGGTCATCGCCGCGCTGGGCGGCCTGGCCAATCTGGGGGCGCTATTTGCCCTGACGGGCGGCGAGTCGCTGAATGAACGTGGGGCGCGGCTGCATGTGCTGTCCGACTTGCTGGGTTCGGCGGCGGCCATGCTGGCGGCGGGGCTGATTCTGGGGTTCAACTGGACGGTGGCCGACCCGCTGTTGTCACTGCTGGTGTCGGCGCTCATCCTGCGCTCGGGCTGGCATCTCACCCGCGATAGCGCGCACGTGCTGCTCGAAGGTGCGCCTGCGAGTCTGAGCGCAAGCGAAGTGCGTGAGGCCTTGGCCGACGTGCCGGGGGTGGCGGGAGCCCACCATGTGCATGTCTGGTCACTCGATGGCGCAGAGCCGGTGGTGACTTTGCATGTGCGCCTGGCGGCCCAGGCCGAATCGGAGGCGACCTTGCGCGCAGTGCATCATCGCCTGCATGACGCGCTGGGCATCGAGCATGCCACGGTGCAGATCGAGGCTGGTGCCTGCATCGGCCCCGGTCAGTCCCATTGTCACCTGGGCTGACGATCTGGCAGGGTCGGCGCAGCGAATGGCGCAAACAGCCGCCGAACCATGCGGCGCAGACCGAGCCCCTGTTGCGCCCAGAAGCCGTCGCCGTAATCCTCGCCCTGGCCGTCTGGCGCGGCAAGCTGGGCACGAACGCCGGTGGGCTGCAGCGGTGTGGTGAAGTCGGCCGAACGGAACAGCACGTCCCACCACGGCAGCAGCACGCCGAAATTGCAGCCATACAGCCGCGCATTGTTCTGGTGGCCGAGCTCGTGGCCGAAGCCCACCGCGTGATGCAGGCGGTGAAATCGCGGGCTCACCAGCAGCCGCTCGCCCAGCCAGCCGAAAGACAGCCGGATGTTGGCATGTTGCAGACTTTGCAGCGCGCCCGACACCAGCGACAGCGCGACAAACTGGTTGGGCGGCACGCCGATCAACAGCGCCAGCGCTGCGAAAAATGCCGCCATCAGCACGTCGTCGAGCACATGGTTGCGATCGTCCGACCATAGGCTGAGCTGACGCTGGCTGTGGTGCACCGCGTGCAGTTCCCACCACCACTGGATCTGATGCTGGGCGCGGTGATACCAGTAACCAGCAAAGTCGAGCACGATCAGGTAGATCAGGAAGCTGATCAGCGGCCGGTCGGTGATGCCGGGCCACAGCGCGTCGAGGTTGAGGTTGTCCACCCCGCGCAGACGGAACCATTCCTGCAGGCTGTCAAACGCGGGTTGCAGGGTGAAAAACAACACCAAATTGATCAGCCCAAGGCGGTTGATGAAGGTGTAGAGCACATCCACCCGCACCGCGCGGCGGTTGGGCCAGACTTCAAGCGGCCGCAGCGCTTCGAGCGGACGCAACACGGCATACACCACCCCGATCTGCAGCAGCCCGGCGAGAAACCACAGCACGCCGTCATAGGCGAAATCGTCATCCACCATGAGGTGAAAGTGGTAGAGCACCGGCTGCACCAGGGTGACGAACACCCAGGTCTGCGCCTCGCCGATGAGCAGGCTGGTGGCGTGGCTGATCCAGTCGAGCGGATTGAGCATGGCGGTGGCTGAAGGAGATCGGCGGGAGCTCAGCGCGTGGCAGCGATGGTCGGGGTCGGTTTCAGCTGCATTGATGCAGCCTGCTGGCGCGCCAGCGTAGACAGCGGCGGCAGGTTGTCGTAGAACGGCGCGCGGTTGTAGAAGTAGATGCCGTGCGGCGACTTGCCCACCGGAATCACATCCACCAGCTTGCGCGTGTCCATGTCGATCACCCCCACCGAGCGGGCGAAGCGGAAGGTCACCCACAGCCAGCGGCGATCGGCGGACAGCTCCATATCGTCCGGCCCCGGGCGCAGGCCGGTGATGTCGCCCACCTTGGTGAGGGTGTCCATGTCGAGAATGCTGATGGTGTCGGACACACGGTTGCTCACCAGCACATGCCGCCCGTCGGCCATCGAGCGGAAGTTGTGCGCCGCCTTGCCGGTGACGATGCGCTTGAACACCGTGCGGGTACGCGGGTCGACGGCCACCACCGCATCGCTGCCGGTCAGCGCGACCAACAGGGTTTTGTCCCCCGGCGTCAGCCACAGCCCGGCCGGGGTTTCGCCGACTTTGAGCGTCCACATCACGGTTTGCGTGGGCAGGTCGATGGCGGCCACCGAATTGGTTTCCTGCAGGCTGATGTACACCGTCTTGCTGTCGGCGGTGAATGCCATGTGGCTGGGCAGCGACTTGAGGGGAATACGCTTGGCGAGCAGGAACTTGCCCTGGTCGTAGCTGTAGATGTCCACCCGGTTCAGGCGCAGGCAGTTCACCACGAACCAGCGGTGATCGGGCGAAAAACCGATCTGGTAGGGGTCGGGAATATTGGGCACGTTACCGATGGGCTTGCCCGTCTGCGGGTTGAGCAACATGAGGTCGCCGCTTACCGCGTTGGCGACGATCAGGTCTTGATTGTTCGGCGTGGCCATCAGGTGATGCGGCTCCTTGCCGGTGGCAAAGCTGCCGATGGGCTGACGGGTGTCCTGGTTGATCAGGGTGATGCGGGCGTCGCCCGAATCGAGCACCACCACCACATCGTCCTTGGCCTGCGCCAATCCGGTCTGTGCCAACAGGACCGAGAAAACAAACAGGAATTTACGCATGGGATCACCAAGGAAGCACTCAGGAAGGCGCGTTGCAGCCCCGAATACGGGTCATCAGGACGCGCTGCGGCCGCAACTGTAACGCGCGCGCAGGCCGAGCTGTTGACCAGAAACAGTCTGCAATCAATCCGCATTAAAAATTTGCATTCCCCGCACCCCATGGGTTGTCCCCCATTGGGGGCTGATGCTCGTTAAAGTGCAAAGCCTGTGGTGGGCATGGTTGTGGGCGTGTGGCGGAACTTGGTCAGGCGGCCGCGTTCCAAACAGAAAAGAGTTGATATGCATCCCTTATCCCGAATCAAGATGGTTTTGTTGGCCGCCGCGGCGGTCGGGGCTTTGCTCGTGCCGGGCCTGGCTCAGGCGCGCGTGCATTGGAGTATCGGTATTGGCGTGCCGGCTTACTACGGCTGGGGACCGGGTTGGGGTTCTGGCTGGGACGGCGGTTGGTACGAGCCCGGTTGGTATGGGCCTTTCCCGGGCTATGGCGGCTGGTCCGCCTGGAGCCCTCCGGTCGTGGTGGAGCGGCAGCCGGTGGTGGTGCAGTCGCTGCCGCCCGGCCCGGCGCCCCAGTCGTTCTGGTACTACTGCCAGAACCCGGCGGGCTACTACCCCTATGTCTCGGTCTGCCCGGGCGGATGGACGTCGGTGCCTGCCTCGCCGCCTCCGCCACCTCCGGCGCCTGCCAAGTGATTCACGCTTTCCACTTTTTATAACGATCTATCGAGGAAGCATCATGCGAATTTATCGAAACCTTCGGTTTTCCCGTCCCCTGTTTCTTCTTCCTGCCGCTTTGGGCGCCCTCGTGCTGGGGGGCTGTGCCACCCCGCCGCTCGGGCCCACGATTGCGGTCATGCCGGCGCCGGGTATGCCTTTTGAGCAGTTTCAGGCAATCGATGCGAGCTGCCGCCAGTTTGCGCAGCAGCAGGCCGCGCCCTACCAAGGCGGCGCGAGCAATTCCGGCGTGACCTCGGCGGCCCTTGCCACCGGCATCGGGGCCGCAGCCGGGGCGCTGATCGGCGGCAACAGCCAGGGGGCCGGTGTGGGCGCGGGCCTCGGCCTGCTCGCGGGCAGCGCGGGCGGTGCGGGGTCTTATGGCGACACGCAGGGCAGTGCGCAGCGCGCTTACAACATTGCGTATCAGCAGTGCATGTACTCAAGAGGTGCGCAGGTGCCGGGTTATGCCGCGCCGCGCTATGTGGCGCCGCCTCCGCCCCCGGCCTATCCCGCGCAGCCGTCTTACCAGCCGGCGCCGCAACAGCCGAGCTATCAGCCGCAGCCGGCCTATCCACCGACCTATCCTCCGGCGCAATGAGGGCGCGCCGCGCAGATCGTTACGTCGGGTCACAACTGCTCACAGGATGGCGGGTGTTTTAGCGGATGCGGCGGCTATCATGCCCCGCGACTATGAGTACCTCTGCTGACTCCGCCCCTGCGGGTTCTCCCAAGCCGCCTGCAGGCCGCGACAAGCGCCCCAAGCGCGCTGTGCGTTCCCGGCCACTCTGGCTCAAATTTTTGCTCGGCGCCGTGCTGCTGGGCGTGGCCGGAGTATTGGCGCTGGTGTTTGCCGTGGTCATGCTCTATCCGCGTTTGCCCGCGCTGAGCGAACTCACCGATTACCGCCCGGACCTGCCGCTGCGGGTGTATTCGGCCGAGGGCACGCTGATCGGCGAGTTTGGCGTGCAGCGCCGCACCGTGGTGCCGTTCGAGCAGATTCCGCTACAGGTGCGCGAGGCCTTTCTCGCCGCCGAAGACTCGCAGTTTTACGAGCATGGCGCGGTGGACTGGACGGGCGTGTTTCGCGCCGCCCTGGCCGACCTGATGCACGGGGCGGCCGTGCAGGGCGCGTCCACCATCACCATGCAGGTGGCGCGCGACTTCTATCTCAGCCCGCAAAAAACGCCGCTGCGCAAGTTCACCGAAGCGCTGATGGCCTACAAAATCGAGCATGAGCTGAGCAAGAATCAGATTCTGGAGCGCTATCTGAATCAGGTCTATCTCGGCCAGCGCGCCTACGGCGTGGCGGCGGCGGCGCAGGTTTATTTCGGCAAGCCGCTCGACCAGCTCACGCTGGCGCAGGCGGCCGTGCTCGCGGGCTTGCCCAAGGCGCCTTCGGCCTTCAACCCGCAGACCAATATCAAGGCCGCGCTCATTCGCCAGCATTATGTGCTCGGCCGCATGAAGGCGCTGGGCGACATCACCCAGGCGGAGTATGACGACGCCATGCAGGCGCCTCTGAATGTGGTGGCCGGGCAAGGTCTGCTGCGCTACAAGGTGGACGCCGATTACGCCGCCGAGCAGGTGCGCGAGATCATGGTGGCGCGGTTCGGCGAATCGGCCTATACCGACGGCTATAAGGTCTACACCACCCTGCATGACCGTGACCAGAAGGCGGGGGTGGACGCGGTACGCGCCGGGGTGCTGGCCTACGACCAGCGCCACGGCTGGCGCGGACCGCAGGCGCGCATCGATCTGCCCGCGCACGATGCCGATGCGCTCGGCGTGGCGGTCAAGGCGCTCAAACCCTACGACGCGGCCGGCAGCCTGCATCCGGCCGTGGTGCTGCACGCCAGCCCCAAGTTGGTCGAGGCCGTGCTCGAATCGGGCAACACGGTGGAACTCAGCGGCGATGCATTGCGCTTCGCCGCTGCGGGCCTGTCACCCAAAGCCACTGACAAATTGCGCATCGATCGTGGCGCCGTGGTCTGGCTGCAGAAGCTGGCCAAGGGCTGGCGCATCGCGCAGATGCCCGATGTGCAGTCGGCGCTGGTGTCGGTCGATCCGCATGACGGCGCGGTGCGCGCCTGGGTGGGCGGCTTCGACTACAACCACGAGAAGTTCGACCATGTGAATCAGGCCTTCCGCCAGCCCGGTTCGAGCTTCAAGCCCTTCATCTATTCCGCCGCGGTGGACGAGGGCCTGGCGCCCACGACCGTCATCGACGATTCGCCCATCACCATTTCGCAAGGCCCGGGGCTGCCGCCGTGGACGCCGCACAACTACGACAACGAGCAGCTCGGCGCCATTCCCGCCACCCTGGCGCTGGCGCATTCCGACAACGTCTGCGCGGTCAAGGTGCTGCTGGCCGTGGGCATTCCCTACGCCCGCCAGTTCGCCTCGCGCTTCGGCCTGCCGCTCGACCAGATTCCGCCCTATCCCACCATGGTGCTGGGCGCGGGCAGCTTCACGCCCCTGCAGATGGCCACGGCCTATGCGGTGTTCGCCAATGGCGGCTCGCTGGTGCAGCCCTATCTCATCAAACGCATCGTCGATGCTCACGGCGCCGAGGTCTATGTCCACAAGCCGGAAATCGCGGGTCAGAACGCGCCGCGCATCATCAGCGCGGCCAATGCCTTCCTCACCACGCAGATGATGCAGGCGGTGATTCAGCACGGCACGGGCGCGGCGGCGCTGTCGCTAGGCTGCATCGATCTGGCGGGCAAGACCGGCACCTCGCAGAATTTTCACGACGCCTGGTTCGACGGCTTCAACCCCGATCTGGTCGCCATCACCTGGATGGGCTACAACAACCAGCGCGACCTGTACCGCGGCGAGCAGGGCGCCAAGGCCGCGCTGCCGATCTGGATGGACTACATGCGCGTCGCGCTGCAGGGCAAGCCCGACGTACCCTGGCCGGTGCCGTCTGGAGTGATCATGTCGCAGGTCAACCCGGCCACCGGCTTTGCCTCCAATGGCCCAGGCGCGGTGAGCGGCTACTTTCTGCAGAATTTCCCGCCGCTGGCCATCGACGCCCAGATGCCGCTGTCAGCGCCTTCTTCGGCGCCGCTGGCGGCAGGTGGCATCAGCACCGGCAGCGGCGGCATGCTGGTCGGACCCGGCGGCGTGCCGGTGGGCACTTCCACCGTCAGCGTGCGCGGTCAGGGGCCGGGCACGCACCCGGCAGCGGTGGCCCAGCCCGTGGCGCCCCCGCCGTCTCTGCAGCCGGGGGCCATCCTGCCATCGCTGGGCGGCAATCCCTGAGGAGAGCGCCACCATGCCTGCTGCTGCGCGTTGCGTAGCGGCGGGTTTCTACAATGGCGCCTTCTTTAAGGCCGATTCCATGCGCACCTTTCAAGACCTCATACTCACCCTGCAAACCTATTGGGCCCGGCAGGGCTGTGCCGTTCTTCAGCCCTACGACATGGAAGTGGGCGCCGGCACCAGCCACACCGCCACCTTTCTGCGCGCCCTCGGCCCCGAGCCTTGGAAGGCCGCCTATGTGCAGCCCAGCCGTCGCCCGAAAGATGGCCGCTACGGCGACAACCCCAACCGACTGCAGCATTACTACCAGTTTCAGGTGGTGCTCAAACCCGCGCCCGACAACATCCTCGATCTTTATCTCGGCAGTCTGCAGGCGCTGGGCTTCGACCTGAAGACCAACGATATCCGCTTCGTTGAAGACGACTGGGAGAACCCCACGCTGGGCGCCTGGGGGCTGGGCTGGGAGGTCTGGCTCAACGGCATGGAAGTCACCCAGTTCACCTATTTCCAGCAGGTCGGCGGCATCGACTGCAAGCCGCTGACCGGCGAAATCACCTACGGCCTGGAGCGTCTGGCCATGTATTTGCAGGGCGTGCAGAGCGTGTACGACCTCGTCTGGACCGAAACCGAGGTCGCCGGTGAAGCGGCTGCCCCCACGCCCGCGCGAGCGGGCTCTGCCCCCCCAGGGGGCGCGAGCGCCTTGGGGCGGCCCGGCGGCGCTCCTACCCTTCTCAAATACGGCGACGTGTTCCACCAGAACGAAGTCGAGCAGAGCGCCTACAACTTCGAGCACAGCGATGTGGACTTTTTGCTGACCGCCTTTGCCGCGCATGAAAAGCAGGCCAAGGCGCTGATGGCCGCGCAACTGGCGCTGCCCGCTTACGAACAGGTGCTCAAAGCGGCGCACAGCTTCAATCTGCTCGACGCCCGCGGCGCGATTTCCGTCACCGAACGCGCCGCCTACATCGGCCGCATTCGCAACCTGGCGCGCGGCGTGGCGCAGGAATACCTCGACAGTCGCGCTCGTCTGGGTTTCCCGCTGGCGCCCCGCGCCTGGGCAGACGAAGTCTCTGCCCAGCTCGCCCAGAAGAAAGCCGCCTGACGTCTGCCGCACGCCGTGCCCGCGCTGCTGTCGCGGGCCGGCGGCGGCCTGCAATTGCCCGCCATGAACCCACAGAACCTGCTTGTCGAACTCTTCGTTGAAGAACTGCCGCCCAAGGCGCTGCCCGCGCTGGGCGAGTCCTTCGCCCGCACCCTGGCCGCGAGTCTGCGGTCTCAGGGACTGGCCGCTTCTGACGTCGAGCCGACGCCCTACGCCAGCCCGCGCAGACTGGCCGTGCGCATCCCCGCCGTCGCTGCCAAGGCGGCCGACAAGGCCGTAGCGCAGAAGCTCGTGCCCGTGGCCGTGGGGCTGGATGCCGACGGCAAGCCCACCCCGGCCTTGCTCAAAAAGCTCGGCGCGCTGGGCCTGGGTGCCGACGCCGCCCCCCGCTTGCGGCGCGAAGGCGAGGGCAAAGCCGAAACCCTGTTCATCGACACCGTGGCGCCCGGCGCCTCACTGGCCGAGGGCCTGCAGAAGGCGCTCGCCGAGGCCATCGCCAAACTGCCCATCCCCAAGGTGATGGCCTACCAGTTGGAAGATGGCTGGACCACGGTGAAGTTCGTGCGCCCCGCGCATGGTCTGGTCGCCCTGCATGGCGCCGATGTCGTGCCGGTGCAGGCGCTGGGGCTGACGGCTGGACGCGAAACGCACGGCCATCGGTTTGAGGCCCAGTCCGATCCCATCGTGCTGCGCGACGCCGACAGCTACGCCGACCAACTGCGCGAACAAGGCGCGGTGATCGCCAGCTTCGACGCGCGCCGTGCCGAAATCGCGGCGCAGTTGCAGGCCACCGCGCGACAGGCCGGGCCGGGTCTGCACCCCATCGACGATGCCGCGCTGCTCGACGAAGTTACCGCTCTGGTCGAGCGCCCGAATGTGCTGCTGTGCCAGTTCGATCCGGCCTTTCTCGCCGTGCCGCAGGAGTGCCTCATCCTCACGATGAAGGCCAACCAGAAATACTTTCCGCTGCTCGACGCGGCGGGCAAGCTCACCCACCGTTTTCTCGTGGTCAGCAATATCTCGCCGACCGATCCCAGCGCGGTCATCGAAGGCAACGAGCGCGTGGTGCGCCCGCGTCTGGCCGATGCGCAATTCTTCTTCGAGCAAGACCGCAAGAAGCGCCTCGAAGACCGCGTGCCCGGCCTCGACAAGGTGGTCTATCACGCCAAGCTGGGCTCGCAGGGCGAGCGCATGCGGCGGGTGCAGGCGCTCGCAGGGGGCATTGCCAGGCAGATTCCGCCGTCCTTTCCGGTCGAGCAGGCCGAGCGCGCCGCGCTGCTGGCCAAGACCGATCTGCTGACCGACATGGTCGGCGAGTTTCCCGAACTGCAGGGCGTCATGGGGCGTTACTACGCCGCGCATGATGGCGAAGACGCCAGGGTGGCCGAGGCCATCGAAGACCACTACAAGCCGCGTTTTTCTGGCGACGAACTCCCGCGCAGCGACGTGGGCTTTGCGCTGGCACTGGCCGACAAGACCGAAACCCTGGTCGGCCTGTTCGGCATCGGCGAACGCCCGACCGGCGACAAAGACCCGTTCGCGCTGCGTCGCCATGCGCTGGGCATTTTGCGCATGTTGATGGAGCGCGGCCAGGGCATCGAACTCTCGCGTTATTTGGAAAATGCGGTGCCGGTGTTCAGCGGCGTGGCCGGGTTTTCAGACCCCAGCGCCGATGTGCAGACCTTCCTCTACGACCGTCTGGCCAACCTGCTGCGCGAGCAGGGCTGGACGGCGCAGGAGGTGGACGCGGTGCTGGCCCTCAGTCCGCAAATTCTGGCCAATGTGCCGCGCCGCCTGGAAGCGGTGCGCGCCTTCGCCGCCTTGCCAGAAGCCGCCGCGCTGGCCGCGGCGAACAAACGGGTGGGGAATATTCTGCGCAAATCCGAAGGCGCGAAACACGGCAGTGGCTTCAACGCCGAGCTGCTGGTCGAGCCCGCCGAAATCGCCTTGTCGCAAGCCTTGAATGCCGTGGCGCCGCAGGTGCAGCAGCTTTACGCGGCAGGCGACTACACCGCCGCGCTCAAGATGCTTGCCGCGCTGAAAGTCCCGGTGGACACCTTCTTCGACCAGGTGATGGTCAACGCCGAAGACCCCGCGCTGCGCGCCAACCGCCTGGCCCTGTTGGCGCGGCTGCAGGAGGCAATGAACCAAGTGGCCGATTTGTCGCGTCTTGCGGCCTGAGTCCCATCCTGCACGACAATCACGGCATGAAACTGCTCATCCTCGACCGCGACGGCGTCATCAACCAAGACAGCGACGATTTCATCAAGTCGCCCGACGAGTGGGTGCCCATTCCCGGCAGCCTGGAGGCCATTGCCCGGCTGAACCACGAGGGCTGGCATGTGGCGGTGGCCACCAATCAGTCGGGCATTGGGCGGGGCCTGTTCGATATGAGCACGCTAAACGCCATCCATCGCAAGATGCACAAGGCGCTGGCGGCGGTAGGCGGGCGCATCGACGCCATTTTCTTCTGCCCGCACGCGCCGGAAGATCACTGCAGCTGCCGCAAACCCAAGCCCGGCTTGTTCCAAGACATCGCCCGCCGCTACGAGCTGGAGAATCTCCAAGGCGTGCCTTCGGTGGGCGACAGCGTGCGTGATTTGCAGGCCGGGGAGCCGCTGGGGTGCGGGCTGCATCTGGTGCGCACCGGCAAGGGCGAGCGTCTGGCCGATCTGGGCAATCTGCCCGCGGGCACCCGGGTGCACGACGATCTGGCAGCCTTCGCCGCCTGGCTGCTGGAGCAACCCAAGGCGGGGTCTGAAAAGACTTCCGACAAGACGCCAGACCCGGCGTGACCGAGCCGCCATGCGTTTTTTCCGTTCTCTGCTTTACATGGCGTGGCTGATCGTGACGGTGGTGCCTTACGCGGTCATCGTGGTGATTCTGTCCATTTTCATTCGTGGCACGCGGCTGTATCGCTTCACCCTGGGTTGGGTGCATCTGTCGGTCTGGGGTGCGCGCGTGATTTGCGGCATACGCAGCCATATCACCGGCATGGAGAACCTGCCAGACGGCCCGGTCGTGTTGCTGGCCAAGCATCAGTCGGCCTGGGAGACGCTGGCGCTGCCGCTGATCATGCCGCGTCCGCTGGCCTATGTGTTCAAGCGTGAGCTGCTCTATGTGCCGTTTTTCGGCTGGGCGCTGGGGCGGCTGGACATGGTGCACATCGACCGCAGCAAGCGCGCCGAAGCGTTCGGCCGGGTGGAAAAACAGGGCGGCCGGATTCTCAAGCAGGGCAACTGGATCATCATGTTTCCCGAAGGCACGCGCACTGCGCGCGGCGAGCAGGGCGTCTATAAAACAGGCGGCACGCGGCTGGCCATCGCCACCGGCGCCTGGGTGGTGCCCATCGCCGTGACTTCGGCGCGCTGCTGGCCGCGCCAGGCCTTCATCAAAACCCCCGGCGTGGTGGAGGTGTCCATCGGCAAACCCATTTCGCCCGAAGGCCGCAAGCCCGCCGAAATGATGGCCGAGGTCGAACGATGGATCGAGGCCGAAATGCGCCGTCTCGATCCGCAGGCCTACGCGCATGCCCCGCGCTGAGTCTTCCGGCCGCGCCGCCTTGCCCGGCTCGGCGCAACTGGGTTTGTTCGACTGGGACGAGCCGACGCCCGCTTCCGCCCCTATCGCCGCCCCGGCGCCAGGAGCCGCGGTGAGCTCATCCCCAGGTTCGCCGCCGGTCTCAATACCCCGCGCTGGCGTGCCGACGCAGCGATATGACGACGGCATCCACCGTTTTGACTGGTCGCTGCATCGCGCCGCCCGCCGCACCCTGGCGCTGCGGGTGGACGACCGCGGCGTCAGCCTGCACGCCCCGCGCCTAGCCAGCGGCGCGTCTATCGCCCAGTTTCTGCAGCAGCACGCCGCCTGGGTGCAGCGCAAGCTGCGACAGCGCGAACAGCGTCTGCAGGCGCTGCAGGCCGCGCGCATCGAGTGGGCCGATGGCGGCCGCATCCCCTATCTCGGCCAGCACCTCACTCTGCGGCTGCGCGGCGCCAGCCAGTTGCAGTGGGACGAAGCCCGCGCCGAACTTCACCTGCCCTTGCCTCCAGGCAGCAGTGCGCAGCAAGTGCGCGACAGCGTGGCCGCCTGGCTGCAGCGACAGGCGCTGGGGCTGTTCAGCGCGCGGGTGGCGCATTTCGCCTCCCAACTCGGGGTGCGCGTGACTGCGGTGAAACTCAGCGCCGCCACCACCCGCTGGGGCAGCGCCAAGAGCGACGGCAGCATCCGCCTGCATTGGCGTCTGTTGCACTTCAGCCCGCAACTGGTCGATTACGTCGTCGCCCACGAAGTGGCGCATCTGCGCGAGATGAACCACAGCCCACGCTTCTGGGCGCATGTCGGCAGCCTCTATCCCGAATACCAACAGGCCCGCACGCAACTGCGCAAAAGCGTGCTGCCGCCCTGGGGTTGAGCGGGAGTGAGCCCGGCCAGCTTCCCATGACGCCCCTGCTCTTCCTGCTGCTGCACCTCACGCTGACGTTGACCTGCGCGGTGCATGTGCTGCTGCGCGCGCATCGCCAGCCCGAGTCGCGGGTGGCCTGGTTGCTCATGCTGTTGGCCTTTCCCTACCTCGGCGTTCTGGCCTATCTGTTGTTTGGCACGACCCAGATCGGCCGCCGACGGGCCGAGCGGCTGAGCGCCGTCGCCCGCGGTCTGCCCCGCCCTGAAACCGCCCCCGGCTGGCCGACAAACGCCGCGCTGCCGCCCGACCAAGACGCGCCGCTGTTCCGCCTCGGCACGTCGATCAGCGGCTACTCGGCGGTCGGCGGCAACCGAGCCGAACTGATGGCCGACTCGAACGCCGCCATCGCCCGCATCGTGGCCGACATCGACGCGGCGCAGTACAGCGTGCACCTGCTCTTCTATATCTGGCTGGACGATGGCAACGGCCGCCGCGTGGCCGATGCCCTGCGCCGCGCCGCCGCGCGCGGCGTGAGCTGCCGCGCCCTGGTGGACGACCTCGGATCGCACGCGTTCATCCGCAGCGCGCAGTGGCCTGCGCTGGTCGCCGCTGGCGTGCAGGTGCTGCGGGCGCTGCCCGTGGGCAATCCGCTGCTGCGCGCGCTGCGGGGTCGCATCGACCTGCGCAATCACCGCAAGATCGTCGTCATCGACAACCGCCTGAGCTACAGCGGCAGCCAGAACTGCGCCGACCCCGCCTTCCTGCCCAAGGCGAAATACGGCCCCTGGGTCGATCTGTTCGTGCGCTTCGAAGGCCCGGTGGTGCGCCAGAACCAGCACCTCTTCGCCACGGACTGGATGGGCAACGACGGCGACGACCTCACCGCCCTGCTCGCCGAGCCCTTGCCGCAAATCCAAAACGGTCAAGACGGCTTCATCGCCCAGGTCATCGCCACCGGCCCCACCGACCGAAGGGCGGCCATGCCCGAACTTTTCGAGGCGCTCATCTTTGCCGCGCGGCACGATCTGGTCATCACCACGCCGTATTACGTGCCCGTGCCCGCGCTGCAGGCCGCGCTGTGCGCCGCGGCCAACCGCGGGGTGTCGGCCACGCTTATTCTCCCCGCCCGCAACGACGACTTCGCCGTGGCCGCCACTTCGCGCAGCCACTACCGCGCCCTGCTCGAAGCCGGGGTGCGCATTTACGAGTTCAGTCCCGGGTTGCTGCACACCAAGTCCATCACCGTAGACGGCCATCTCAGCCTCATCGGCTCGGCCAATATGGACCGGCGCAGCTTTGACCTGAACTACGAAAACAACATCCTGCTGCTCGACGCCGCGATCACCGCGGCATTACGCGAAAGGCAGGAGCAGTATCTCGCCAGTAGCCGCCGCATCACCCTGGACGAAGTGGCCGCCTGGAGCGCGCCCAGGCAACTGTGGCAGAACGCTCTGGCCATCGTCGGCCCCATTCTGTAGGTCGAGTCACGCTGCCGCGAGCGCGTCGCCCGACCGCGCGCTACGCTTTGGGGCCCGATCTTTTTCACAGGATTTCTCATGCGTTTTCTCCACACCATGCTGCGCGTCGGCGATCTGCAGCGCTCCATCGATTTCTACACCCAGGTCATCGGCATGAAGCTGCTGCGCACCACCGACCGCCCCGAGCAGAAATACAGCCTGGCCTTTCTCGGCTTCGAGCCCAACCCGGCGCAGGCCGAGCTGGAGCTGACCTACAACTACGGCGTCGATCACTACGACCTGGGCACCGCCTACGGCCACATCGCTCTGGGCGTGGACGACGCGGCCGCGGCCTGCGCACGCATCAAGGCAGCCGGTGGCAAGGTCACCCGCGAGGCCGGCCCGGTCGCCGGGGGCAGCACCATCATCGCCTTCGTGCAAGACCCGGACGGCTACAAGATCGAGCTGATTCAGCACGGTACGTTGTGAGCCGGGCGGGCGCCGCATCCGGCCGAAGCTGACACGTCCGGCCGCTATGCTCGTTCCATGCAATCCTGGTTATTTCTGTTCGGCGCGATAGCGGCCGAGGTGATCGGCACCACTGCGCTCAAAGCCACGCACGGCTTTACGCGTCTGGCCCCTTCGGTGGTGGTCGTGGCGGCCTACACCCTGGCGTTTTACCTGCTGTCACGCACCATGCAGACCATCCCGATGAGCATTTCCTATGCCGTCTGGTCGGGCGTGGGCATCGTGCTCATCACCCTGATCGGCTATGTGGTTTATCACCAGTCGCTCGACTTGCCCGCGCTCGTCGGGCTGGGGCTGATTCTCGCCGGGGTGCTGGTCATCCACCTGTTCTCCAAATCGGTGGCGCACTAAGCCCCGGGGCGGGCAGTCGCGGCTGAAATCTATCGATTCGATCGATGCATATGATTTCAAATAATCGTTTGTCTTTATGAATTCGGCCTCATAAGCTCTGGGTCAACGCGGGTTTTCCCGCGCATGTCACAAGGAGCTTTTGTATGTCGACTCAAAGTCCCGTTCAACCGTCGCGCCGCCTGGCGCTGCAATCCACTCTCGTCGCGGGCCTCGGCCTGACGGCGCTGGGCGCAAAAACGGCCCAGGCCGCTTCGGCGCAAGAGCGCTTCATGCCGCAAGGCGCCAGCACGCTGGCCGAGCTCGGCAAAAAACTGGCCGCCGCCCCGCGTCGCCGCGACTTCAAGACCACGCAAATGGTCCTGGAAAACCGCGACGAGTGGGATGCCGAGGCCCTTGATCTGGTGCTGGCCTACGCCGGTCAGCCCAAGCAAGTGTGGAACAACACCAATCTGGAGGGGCCGTGGCTCAATCTCATGCGCAACTCGATGAACGCGCAGATCTGGTCGTTCAAGCATCCCGATTTTCTGGCCGTCTCGGCCACGCACGGCCCGGCGCACCTCGCGTTGTTTGACGACGCGCTGTGGGCCAAATACCAGTTGGGCAGCCTGACCAAGGGCAAGGCCAAGACGAATACCTGGATCAAGACTTCTCTCGCTGCCGATGCCGACCCCAAATCGGTCGAAGACCCTAAGGGCGTGTATTCCCCGGCCGACAACAGCATCACCGTGTTGCAAGAGCGCGGCGCGGTGTTTCTGGCCTGCCACAACGCCATCTGGGAACTCACCGGGCATCTGCACGCCATCGGTCGCAACCCCGACAAGGTCTCGCACGCGCAGATGGCTGCCGAATTCACCAACCATCTGATTCCCGGCGCCGTGCTCACGCCCGGCATCGTAGGCACGCTGGTCGAGCTTGAAAACGCGGGCTATCGCTACGCCGGTTGAGCGTTCGCTGCGGACTCGGCCGCCTCAATCCATCCCTCGAAATCTATAAAAGGAGACTTTCATGCGTCGTATCCCTCTCGCCACAGGCACCCCCTTGCTGGCCGCGCTGCTGCTGGCCTTGCCGGTGCTCGCCAACGCACAACAGGTGCAACAGGCCGACACCGGCTGGCAGGGCAAAGTCCATGCCCCGCAATACAAGGAAACCATTTTCCCGCCCTGGCAGCACGGCGCCAACAACCCCGCGCTGAACAAGGGCCTGGAATTCACCGTTCCGGAGGTCAACGATCTGCCCGACTTTCACGGCGATCTCGATCATCCCAAGCTGGTGATCTTCGTGGCCGGTAACTACTACTTCGCCATGGCGCCGCTGGTGCAGGCCTTCGAGAAAGAGCATCCCGACTTCAAGGGCCGTGTGTTCTACGAAACCCTGCCCCCCGGCATTCTGCTCAAGCAGATGAAGGCTGGCGGCACGATCACCGTGGGCAATATGACCTGGACGGTCAAGCCCGATGTGTATGCCGCCGGGCTGAAAAAGATCGAGGCCGGCATTCACGACGGCGTGCTCACCGGCAAAGCCATTTCCTATGTGAGTAACGACCTCACCATCATGGTGCCCAAAGGCAATCCGGCGCACATCACCGGGCTGGCCGATCTGGGCAAGCCGGGCGTCACCCTGTCCATGCCCAATCCCGCCTGGGAAGGCGTGGCGCGGCAGATCGAGGCCTCGCTCAAGAAAGCCGGGGGCGATGCGCTGGAACAGGCAGTCTATGACACCAAGGTGAAGAATGGCGAGACCACGCTCACCCACATCCACCATCGCCAGACGCCGCTTTATCTCATGCAGGGCGTGGCGCAGGCCGGTGTGACCTGGAAGTCAGAAGCTATCTTCCAGGAACAGGCGGGTCACCCCATCAGCAACGTGCCTATTCCCGCCGATCAAAACACCACGGCGATATACGCCGCCGCAGTGGTCAAGGGCGCCGCGCACCCGAAGGCCGGTCTGATGTGGGCGGAATTCCTGCGCTCCCCCACGGCGCTGAAAATTTTTGAGCGCTACGACTTCAAGCCAGTGTCGGCCCACAAGCCCGGCTGAGCGGGCTCTCCAGAAACTCGCCGGGCCGCCCTCAGAGTTTCTTACCCCTTGAGAGCGCCCCAGACCTGCCGCGTTCGCGTCAGGCCCCCCGAGGGGGATGAGGCCCGCGGCTCCAAGCTGCCCTGCGGCAGCTTGGACGGAGCCGAATCCGAGCGGGGAGATCCGCGCGTAGCGACGGATTTCGGGGTGGGCCCCATTTCATAAATTGGCTCTTCATTCGCCCCCGCCGCAAGGCCGGGGCGATTTTTTTGTTGCCTGCAGCGCGTCCGCCTCACTGGGGCCGGCAAAGTGTGAGCCTTCAAGTGTGAACATTTGCACGTTTTGGCGACTGTCAGCAAAAACCCGGTGAAGAGATCGGGAGTGGGCTTGATTTTGGCGGGGGGCGGTAGCACACTGAATCTGACAGATCAATCACAACCGCGCCACGGACCAGCGCCGCGGCGCACAACACAGGAGGTCGAACCACCCTACACACCGTCCCGGCAAGGCGCCCAGCCCTGCTGTTTCTTTTCTTTCCGAAATCAGGAGCCTCACTATGAATCTGACCATCAGCGGCCACCATTTGGATGTCACCCCATCCCTGCGCAGTTATGTCGAAAGCAAGCTCGATCGCGTGGTGCGGCACTTCGATCAAGTGGTGAATGTGAACGTGCTACTCAGTGTGGAAAAACTCAAAGAAAAGGAAAAGCGCCAACGTGCCGAATGCAATCTGATGGTCAAGGGCAAATCGATCTTCTGTGAAAGTCAAGACGAAGACCTCTACGCGGCCATCGACACCTTGGTCGACAAGCTGGACCGGCAGGTGGTCGAGCACAAGAACCGCTTGCGCGATCACCAG
Organism: Thiomonas sp. SCN 64-16; assembly: GCF_001725585.1. Lineage (NCBI taxonomy): Bacteria > Pseudomonadati > Pseudomonadota > Betaproteobacteria > Burkholderiales > Thiomonas > Thiomonas sp. SCN 64-16. Next base: position 44,522 of record NZ_MEGQ01000039.1, read on the forward strand.
GCCACTGCGGGCAAACACTTGGCGAGTTGATCGCTATTCACCGATGTTCGCCCTTGCCGCGAATCCGCAACGGAGTTTCCGGGCGGGATTCGCGGCAAGGGCGAACTGCCGCAAAACCCGTTTAAACTCGCTGTCCTCTTTGGCCCAAGCGTGATCCCATGAACCGTCTTGCCCAGATTTTGCCGCCGACCCATGTGCAACTCGACGTGGACGTCAGCAGCAAAAAACGCGCGTTTGAATACGCCGGACTGCTGTTTGAAAACAGCCTTGGACTCAACCGGGCGCTGATTACCGACAATCTGTTCGCCCGCGAGCGGCTGGGCTCCACCGGGCTCGGTCAGGGCGTGGCGATTCCGCATGGGCGCATCAAAGGGCTCAAGCAACCGAGCGCCGCTGTCATTCGTTTGCGTCAGCCCATCGCCTTCGAGGCGCCGGACAACCTGCCGGTGTCACTGTTGGTGGTGTTGCTGGTGCCCGAAAGCGCGAATGCCAAGCATCTCGAGCTGCTGTCGGCCATCGCAGAAATGCTCTCCGATACCGATCTGCGCGAACAACTCCTGAGCGAGGCCGACGCCGCCGTGCTGCACCACCGCATCAGCGCCTGGGCGCCTTTGCAAACCGCAGCATGAGTCTCAGTGGCGTCACCAGTGGCGTCATCAGGGGTGCCGCAAGGCACTGCCACCCGCGCCGCAGGCCCGACACAGTCGCCATGATCTTCCCCGCCTGATTTGAAAGCTTCCACCCTCGCCGCCGAACGCCTGTTCGAGGCCAATGCCGCGCAGCTCATGTGGCAATGGATCGCCGGGCAGAGCAACCCCGAGCGTCGCTTCGACATGGCCGCCGTCGAGGGGGCGACTTCCGGCGCAGATCTGGTGGGGTATCTGAATTACATCCACCCCTTTCGCGTACAGATCCTGGGCTGGCGCGAGGTTGATTACCTCAACAACTCCAACCAGGAAGACCGTCTGCGGCGCATACGCCGCATCATCGGCCTGGAGCCGCCGGCGCTGGTGCTGGCCGACGGCAAGGAGCCGCCGCCCTGTCTGATCGACGAATGCAACGCGGCGCAGGTGCCGCTGTTTCGCACCGCGGAGACGGCCGCCTTCACCATCGACGTGCTGCGCGCCTATCTGTCCAAGCACTTCGCCAACCGCGTCACCCAGCACGGCGTGTTCATGGACATTCTCGGTCTGGGCGTGCTCATCACTGGCGAGTCCGGCCTGGGCAAGAGCGAGCTGGGGCTGGATCTCATCACGCGGGGTCACGGCCTGGTGGCCGATGATTGCGTGGACTTGCTGCGTGTGGCGCAGAACACCATCGAGGGCCGCTGTCCGCCGCTGTTGCAGAACCTGCTGGAAGTGCGCGGCATCGGTCTGCTCGATATCAAGACCATTTTTGGTGAGACCGCGGTGCGCCGCAAAATGCGGCTCAAGCTCATCTGCCACCTGATTCGCCGCGATGTGCTCGACCGCAACTTCGACCGTCTGCCCGCAGGCAATCTGGAAGAAGATGTGCTGGGTGTGCCGATTCGAAAGGTGATGATCCCGGTGGAAGCCGGGCGCAACCTCGGCGTGCTGGTCGAGTCAGCCGTGCGCAACACCATTCTGCAACTTCGGGGTATCGACACCCTGAGCGAATTTCAGGAACGCCAGCGCCAAGCCATGCGCGATGGGGACGACTGAAGGATGACTGAAGGGCAACAGAGCGGGGCGACGGAGCGAACTTAAAAGCTACTCGCCGTGCTCTGGCGG
>NZ_MEGQ01000040.1:0-41646 GCF_001725585.1 Thiomonas sp. SCN 64-16
TTCAGCATCGGTAAGCCGGGCATAGACCTCCAGCAGATAGCCGCTGGGGTCGCGCAGCCACAGTTCGTGCAGCGGCGTGCCGCGCCAGGTGGTGCGCGGTGGCTTGACGACCTCAGCCCCCGCGGCCACGGCGGCATGGTGGGCCGCGATGACTTCGGCCTTGCCCGCCACGCCCAGGCCGAGGTGGTAGAGGCTGTAGGTGTCGAGTGTCTCGCCGCGATCATTGACCAGCAGCACCAGATTGAGGTGCAGATGCGGCACGATGAAGGTGCTGTAGCGGGCGGTGCGGTCTTTGGGCGGCAGGCCGAAAAACGCGGTGTAGAACGCCGTGCTGCGCGCCAGATCGGCCACACGCAGGCTCATGTGGAATTCATGCGCGGCAGGAAATGCGGCTGAGGAAGTCATGGTGGTTTTTTCAAGAGGACGGGGACGGGAAATTTGGCGCAAACCGTTGTTCACCCTCTGCGAGGCAGCGCCATTCAGCCCAAACGCCAGGCCAGCGCCAGCAAGGTGATCAGCAACACCGGTGTGGTCAGCGCCAGCCCGATGCGCATGTAATAACCCCAGCCGATGTGCACGCCCTTGCGGTCGAGCACATGCAGCCACAGCAGCGTGGCCAGGCTGCCGATGGGCGTGAACTTGGGGCCGAGATCGCAGCCGATGACGTGGGCGTAGATCATGGCTTCGCGCACCGCCGGGGCTATGCCCTGCGCGTGGTGGATGCCCAGGGCGCCCACCAGGGTCATGGGCATGTTGTTCATCACCGAGGACAGCACCGCGCTGATGAAGCCCGTGCCCACCACCGCGACCACGGTGCCGTGGCGGGCCAGCGCTTCGAGCGCCTGCGCCAGGTAGTCGGTCAGCCCGGCATTGCGCAGACCATAGACCACGAGGTACATGCCCAGCGAGAACAGCACGATCTGCCACGGCGCGCCCTTGATGACGTGACGCAGATCGATGACCGCGCCGCGGCCGCCGCGCCACCAGCGCCCGGCCAGGGCCAGCAGAAACAGCGCGGCGATGCCGGTGACTAGCGATACCGGCACCTGCCACGCGGCGGTGACGAAATACGCCACCAGCAGCACGGCCATCACCGGCCAGGTCCAGCGAAACACCAGCGCGTCCTTGATGGCGCTGGATGGCGCGTCGAGCCGGGCGAGGTCGTAGCCTGCGGGAATGTCGCGGCGGAAAAACAGCATCAGCACAACCAGCGTGGCGGCCAGCGCGGCCAGATCGACCGGCACCATCACCGCGGCGTAGCGGTCGAAGGGAATGTTGAAATAGCCTGCGGTGACGATGTTGACCAGATTGGAAATCACCAGCGGCATCGAGGTCGTGTCGGCGACGAAACCACAGGCCATGACGAACGCCAGCGCCGCTGCCGGACCGAAGCCCAGCGCCAGCAGCATGGCCAGCACGATGGGCGTGAGGATGAGCGCCGCACCATCGTTGGCGAAGAACGCCGAAATCACCGCACCCAGCACCACGATCAGCGGAAACAGCCGCCGTCCGCGCCCGCCGCCCCAGCGCGCCACATGCAGCGCGGCCCAGTGAAACACCCCGGCGTCGTCGAGGATGAGCGAGATGATGATCAGCCCGACGAAGGTGAAAGTGGCATCCCAGACGATGTGCCACACCACTGGAATGTCGCCCCAGTTGATCACGCCGAACATCAGCGCGATCGCCGCGCCGCCCAGGGCGCTGTAGCCGATGCCCAGACCGCGCGGCTGCCAGATGACGAACACCAGGGTGAGGATGAAAATGAGCAGGGCGGCAATCATGGGCGTGGAGTTTTTGTTGGGAAATGGACGCAATCGAAACGCCAACGGCAGGCCGTTCTGCCTGCCGTTGGGCGTGTGCAAACCGATTATTGAACGACCGGGTCGAGATCGTCTTTGGCGCAGGACTCCGGCAAAGGCATGACCTGGGTCTTGCCGATGTCCACGATTTCCCGCTTGATCGCGGCTGCGTCCAGCCGATCCAGCGGCAGGCTGATGAAGGCGCGCACCCGGCACATGATCTGGCGGAAGATGGTCTGGAAGGCGCGCCGCTTCTCTTCGTCGCTGCCCTCCACGGCGGCTGGGTCTTCAAAGCCCCAGTGCGCAGTCATCGGGTGTCCGGGCCAGATGGGGCAGGTCTCGCCCGCGGCCTTGTCGCAGACGGTGAAAACAAAGTCCATCTGCGGCGCATCGGGCGTGGCGAACTCGTCCCAGCTTTTGCTGCGCAAGGTGTCCGTCGGGTAGCCGATGCTTTTGAGCTGCTCGATGGCGAAGGGGTTGACCACCCCGCCCGGATGGCTGCCCGCGCTATAGGCCTTGAAGCGGCCCTTGCCCAGGGTGTTGATCAGTCCCTCGCCCATGATCGAGCGGGCGGAATTGCCGGTGCACAGCACCAATACGTTGTAAACCTTGTCCATGAACATCTCCAAGTGGGTAAAAGATCAGCAGCAGGATGATTTGGAAGCGGAGGCGCCGCCACAGCGCGAGGTCGCCGGGCGCGGCGCCGGTGACGGCACGGCAACCGCCGCAGCGGGCACGCAGCAAGCGCTGCCATCGGGCGACTCATTGAACATGGGAATCGTGTCCAGGGTGTGATAGGTCTCCCAGGCGATGCCGACCGGGTCGTTGGCCCAGTATTTGTCGGAGCGGGCATAGCAGCAGGCGGCGCCGGTTTCTTCGATGAAGCCTGCCTCGGTGGATTCGAGCCGTTGCTGCATCTCCAGCAGTTCCGCATCGCTTTCCACCTGAATGCCCAGATGGTTCAAGCCGGGCGCGGCGCCGCGCTGCGAAATGGCGAAGTTCACCCGCGGGTCGTCGAGCATCCACTTGGCGTAGTCGGCCTTGCGCACCGTGGGCTCGGCGGCGAACAGGCCGGAGTAGAAGCGAATGGCGTCGTCCAGCGCGGGCACGCTGACGTGAACATGAAAGCGTTTCATGGGTGGGTCTCCTCAACAGTTGAGCGTACGGGTGGGGTGCAGTTCGCCTCGACCGGGCCGCAGGGATTGCCGCCGCAGCAGTTGTCGGTGAGGTAGCCGATCAGTTCATTCATGGTGGAAAAGCGCGCGGTGTAGATCACAAAGCGCCCCGCTTGGCGAGACTCGACCAGGTCGGCGTGGGCGAGCTCTTTCAGATGAAACGAGAGCGACGAGGGCGCAATGGCGGTGAGCTCGGCAATTTTGCCCGCAGCCAGCCCTTCGGGGCCCGCCTGCACCAAGACGCGAAACACGCGCAGACGCGAGTCTTGCGACAGGGCGGCGAGAACCAGGAGCGCAGCTTTTGTTTCCATATTTCAAAGTTTATGGAAACGTGGAAATTAAGGCAAGTGCTTTTTGGGGTCATGCCAGTTTGGCGGGCGGCTGTCTCTGTGCAGTGTGCGCTGCAGCAAAATCTGCTTACAGGTATGGCAAATCGGGTCGCACCAACATGATGCAAGTCAAGCTCCCGCTGCTGTGCTGTAGCACACTGCAAACTCACATTCACATTGGGGAGTTGCCATGAATCCGACCGAATCGCTGAAAGACTTGCAGAAGGCCGAGCTGGAAACCGCCGTCGCGTTGAATCAGGTGCTTTTTCGCGGCTATGAGCAACTGACCCAGTTGCAGATGCAAACCATGCGTCTGATGGCGCAGCAAGCGGCGCAGACGCTGCAATCGGCAGTCGGCAAGGGTGAGGTGCCGTCTGCGCCCGGCGCTGACTGGGCGGATGCCGCGCGCGCAGGGGGCGAAAACGTCATGAGCTACGTCGAGAAATTCGGGCAGATCGCCTCTGCGACCCAGGCCGAAATGACCGAGATCCTGCAGTCCAGACTTGAGCGCCTGCAAAACAGCCTGCACGACAGCCTTGGGCAGAACGCGAGCGCAGCAGCGCCCGCCGGGGTTGAGCCGATGCAGGCCTTGCTGCAAAGCACCATGAACTGGACCACCCAGGCGCTCAACACCTTGCAAGACACGCAGCAGCAGGCGGTCAGGCTGATGAGCGCCCAAGCGCCGAAGCCAACCGCCGTAGCCAGCCGGACGTCGGCTTCATCGGCTGCGCGCCGCAAGTGAGTGTCACTCCATTGAAACCATTGAAACGAAAGGAAGAACCATGACGGAATCCCCGATGCGTGAGCGTCTGCATGAAGTCGAGTCCTTGCTGTCCACGCTCGGCAAAAGCCATCCCAACGAAGTGCAGGCTTTCATGAACTTCATGGGCAAGGCAGAATCCGGCCCTGCGCTGTCGGGCAAGCAGAAAGAACTGGTCAATGTGGCGCTGTCGGTCGCGGCGCAGTGCGAATGGTGCATCGCGTTTCACGTCAAGCAGGCAGCGCATGCCGGGGCGAAACGCGACGAACTGATCGAGGCCGGGTTCCTGGCGGTGCTCATGCACGGCGGCCCGGCGATGATGTACATGACGCCCTTGCTCAAGGCGCTCGATGAATTCGGTCTGCCTGCTGCGGTTTAGGTGTAGTGCATGAAACAAGCGCCGTTGTCGCCCGAGAAGATGCGGGAGTTTGAAGAGTTCATCTGGCGTGCCATGGGACGGCTGGATGGCAGCGAGTCGCGCGATCTGCTCGACCCCGAGAGCGAACTCGGCCAGATCGCGCGGGCCTACTATGAAGAACTGGCCGAAGGCAAACCTTGGGAGGAGATGGCCGATTACCTCACCCCCGTTGGCAGCGATGCCTTGCCGGAACATTTGCCTGCCGATCCGCCGCTGAAATCTGACTTGGGTTTAGGAGACTGAAATGGCAAAAAACAGCACGCAAAAAAAATCTGCATCCCACCCCGATCACGGTTATGGCAAAACCCTCGAAGCCCTGCAGATCGAGCTGGTGAAGTTCCAGAAACACCTCATTGCCAAGGGCGACCGCATTCTCATCCTGCTCGAAGGGCGCGACAGCGCGGGCAAGGATGGCACCATCAAGCGCGTCATCGAGCACCTCTCGCCGCGCGATACCCGCGTGGTGGCGCTGAACAAACCCTCCACCCGCGACGAGTCGGAGTGGTACTTCCAGCGCTATGTGCCTTATCTGCCGGCGGCCGCCGAATTCGTGCTGTTCAACCGCAGTTGGTACAACCGCGCCGGGGTGGAGTGGGTGATGGGCTTTTGCACCGAGGCGCAGTACGAGGAATTCATGGAGACGGTGCCGACGTTCGAGCAGATGCTGGTGCGCTCGGGCATTCAACTGTTCAAGTACTACCTCGACATCGACAAGGCCGAACAGAAACAGCGCCTCAAGGATCGGCTGACCAATCCGCTCAAGCAGTGGAAGATGAGTCCGATCGACGCCGCCGCGCAAAAGCACTGGAAAGACTACAGCACCGCCCGCAACGCCATGTTCGCCCGCACGCACACGCCCACTGCGCCCTGGACCATCGTGCGCGCCAACGACAAAAAACAGGCGCGGCTCAACCTCATCATGGATCTGCTCACCCGGCTGGATTACAAGGACAAGGATCACGCCTTGCTCTGCCCCGATCCCGACGTGGTGTTCAACTACACCCACGACGCGGTGGAGCAAGGCCGCGTGGCGGCCTGAAGGCCGAGCGCATGGCGACCGCCATCCAGGCCGCGTCGCAGGGCGCTGCCGTTCACCCCGATCACGCGCAGATCATCGCCTTGCTCGATGCCGCGCCCATGCGCTTGCCGCACTATCTGGCCTGGGCGCTGGCCAGCGGGGGAACGCTGATCGACGGTCTCTCGGTGTTCATGCTGGGCATGGCCATTCCGCTGCTGGCGGTGGGCCTGGATCTTTCTGCGCTGCAAACCGGGCTGCTTGGCGCAGCGCTGGTGGCCGGGGCCATCGGCGGTGCGGCGTGGGGCGGGCGGCTAGCCGACCGCTATGGCCGCAAATCGGTGTTTCTGATCGACATGGTCATTCTGGCCGTCGCTGCGGGCTTTAGCGCGCTGACCTGGAATGCCTGGGGGCTAATTGCCGCGCAATTCGTGGTGGGGGTGGGCATCGGCATGGATTTTCCGGTGAGCGGCAGCTATGTCGCCGAATGCATGCCGCACGAGAAGCGCAGCCGCATGATGGTGGCCACCATCGCCTGCCAGTCCGTCGGGCTCATTGTGGCGGCGCTGCTGTCCCTGGCGCTGCTGCATCTTGTGCCCGAGCCCAGCGTGTGGCGCTGGTTCTTCGCCACGGAAATGCTGTTTGCGCTGCTGTTTTTGTTGGGGCGGCTGAATCTGCCGGAAAGCCCGCGCTGGCTGATCGGGCAGGGGCGCAACCGCGAAGCGGTACACATGCTCGAACGCTTCGTGCCCTCGGACCGTCGCCAGCTCGAACGCATGGCCTCGCGCCTGGGCGATACGGTGCACTTCGTTGCCCGTGTGCCGCAGTCGGCCAAGCCCCAGGGCTACGGCCTGCTGTTTCACCCGGCTTATCTGCGCAGCACGCTGCTGAGCACCGTGCCGTGGTTTCTCATGGACATCGCCACCTATGGCGTGGGGCTGTTCACCGCCGTGCTGCTGGCGCAGATGCATGTGGCGGGCGAGGGGCTTTATCTGGTGCCTCATGTGGCGGCGCTGGCGCGCGGCACGGGGCTGATCGATGTGTTCTTGCTGCTCGGCTTTGTCATCGGCCTGTGGGCGGTGGCGAAGTTCGGGCGCATTCGCATGCAGCTCATCGGCTTTGGCGGCATGGTGTTCGGCATGGCGGCGTTGTGGTTGAGCACGGTGCTCGCGGGCGGCGATGCGGCGCATGCGGGGCTGGTGTTCTTCGGCTTCGTGGTGTTCAACCTGTTCATGAATATGGGGCCGAACAGCACCACCTACATCCTGCCCACCGAGCTGTACCCCACGCAGTTGCGCGCCACGGGCGCGGGCTTTGCCGCCTCGGTCGCCAAGGTGGGCGCCACGCTCGGGGTGTTTGCCTTGCCGCTGATCAAGTCTTCCCTGGGCGTGCCGACGGTGCTGGCGATGATGGCGGGGGTGAGCCTGCTCGGACTGCTCAGCACCTGGGCGTTCAGCATGTACGGCCACGGCCTCACGCTCGAACAACATCAAACGCAAACTCTGCCGAGGCGTCGCCCCAAGGCTGCACTGCTCGCATCCCCAACGGGGGGTAGAACATGAATCCGGCCAACCCAACGCTCGATGCCAAGGCCGTTGCCGCGATGTCGGCCGACGCGCTGCTGCAATCTCTGCACAGCAAGGCGGGCGGCCTCACCCAGACCGAAGCTGCGCAGCGTCTGGCGCAGGGCGGCCCCAACAGCCTGCCGGAGCAGCATGTCAGCCTGCTCATGCGCCTGCTGCGCTATTTCTGGGGGCCGATTCCGTGGATGATCGAGGTCGCCGCGCTGCTCTCGGCGCTGGTGCGGCACTGGCCAGATTTCATCATCATCGTGCTGTTGCTGCTGTTCAACGCGGGCATCGGTTTCTGGCAGGAGTTCAAGGCCAGCAGCGCGCTCGATGCGCTGAAAAAGCAGCTCGCGCTCAAGTGCCGTGTCAAGCGCGACGGCCAGTGGACGCAGATCGACACCGCGCAGCTCGTGCCCGGCGATGTGGTGCGCGTGCGTCTGGGCGACATTCTTCCGGCCGACCTCAAGCTGATCGCGGGCGACTACCTCAGCGTCGATCAATCCGCGCTGACCGGCGAGTCGTTGCCGGTCAGCCGCAAGCTGGGCGAGGTGGTGTATTCCGGCTCGATTGCCAAGCAGGGCGAGATGGTCGGCGTGGTCTATGCCACCGGGGTCAACACCTATCTGGGCAAGACCGCGCAACTGGTGCAGAAGGCTGGCGCGGTATCTCACTTCCAGAAGGCCGTGCTCAATATCGGCGACTACCTCATCTATGTCAGCCTTGGGCTGGTGGCGATTCTGGTGCTGGTCGAACTGCAGCGTGGCCTGCCGTGGATCGACCTGCTGCAATTCGCTCTCATCCTCACCGTGGCCTCGATTCCGGTGGCCATGCCTGCGGTGCTGTCGGTGACCATGGCGCTGGGCGCGCTGGTGCTGTCGAAAGAAAAGGCCATCGTCTCGCGGCTGGAATCCATCGAGGAACTGGCCGCGGTGGATGTGTTGTGCTCCGACAAAACCGGCACCCTCACGCAGAACAAGCTCACTCTGGGCGACCCGCTGCTGCTGACCGTGCCCGATGCCGCCACGCTGAACCTGCACGCGGCGCTCGCCAGCCAGCCCGACAACGGCGACGCCATCGATCAGGCGGTGTACGCCGCGCAGCCCGTGCAAACCGCCACGCCCGCCGGTTTCACCGCCGCTGGCTTCACCCCCTTCGATCCGGTGGGCAAGCGCAGCGAAGGCCGCTGGACCGACGCGCAGGGCACGCCGCTGGCCGCCACCAAGGGCGCGCCGCAGGTCATTCTCGATCTGTGCAAGTTGGATGACGCCACCCGCAGCAAGGCCACTGCCTGGATCGACGCCCAGGCCGTCAAAGGGCTGCGCACCCTCGGCGTGGCCAGCAAAACCGCTGACGGCGCGTGGCAACTCGATGGGCTACTCTCGTTGTTCGACCCGCCGCGCAGCGACTCCAGACAAACCATCGCCGACGCCCGCAGCCACGGCCTGGCGGTGAAAATGGTCACCGGCGACAACGTAGCGATTGCCCGCGAAATCGGCGGGCAGCTCGGTATCGGCACGCACATCGTGGCCGCGGGCGATGTGTTCGATGCCGACAAGCAGCAGCCGGGCGTGAGTCTGGCCGAGCGAATCGATGCCGCCGACGGCTTCGCCCAGGTCTTCCCCGAACACAAATACGGCATCGTCAAGGCGCTGCAGGACGCGGGACATCGCGTGGCCATGACCGGCGACGGCGTCAACGATGCCCCCGCACTCAAACAGGCCGATGTGGGCATCGCCGTATCCGGCGCCACCGACGCGGCGCGGGCGGCCACCGCGCTCATCCTCACCGCGCCGGGGCTGTCCACCATCGTCAAGGCGGTGGAAGAGGCGCGGCGCATTTTCGAGCGCATGAACAGCTATGCCATCTACCGCATCACCGAAACCATTCGCATCATGGTGTTCGTGGTGGCGGCCATGCTCGCCTACAACTTCTACCCCATCACCGCAGTGATGATTATTTTGCTGGCCTTCTTCAACGATGTGCCCATCATGACCATCGCCTACGACCGCGCTGCGGTCGATCCGCAGCCGGTGCGCTGGGACATGCGGCGCGTCATCACCGTGTCCACGGTGCTGGGGCTGATCGGCGTGGGCGAAACCCTGCTGCTGCTGTGGTTCGCGCATGACGTGATGAAGCTCGACATGGGCAGCATTCAGACCTTCATCTTCCTCAAACTGACGGTCTCCGGGCACCTCACCCTGTTTGTCGCGCGCAGCAGAAAAGCTTTCTGGAAAAAGCCCTGGCCGTCACCCGCTTTGCTGTGGTCGGCCATTCTCACCAAAGCGCTGGCGACGCTGTTCGTGGTGTTTCCCCTGGGGCTGATTGCGCCCATCAGTTGGTCGGCGGTCGGATTGATCTGGGTCTATTGCGTGTTCTGGGCTTTCGTCGAAGACCAGGCCAAGCTCGCGGTCTATCGCCACTTCGATCGCAACACGCCGCGGCACCTTAGTTTTTTGCATCTGCTCAAACAGCGCACATTCAAGCAAGGTCAATGAAATGGTGGGTGAGCGCTGCTAATGTTGTTCTTGTGTATTCACTTTCAAAGGGAGTTTCATCATGGCACATCGTCATGCAGTCGTTTGGGTCGATCATGCTCAGGCCCGCGTGCTGTTCATCGATCCGGCGGATATCGAAAAATCCATCATCATGCCCAAGGAGCATCCGCACCTGCACGTCATGAGCGGCACGATCGGCAGCGGCAAGGCGCCGGAAGACCAGCACTTCTATCACAAGGTGGCGCAAGCCCTGGTCGGCGTTCCCGAGGTGCTCATCACCGGCCCTGGGCAGGCCAAGCTGGCTTTGTTCAAGCATCTGCAGCACCATGACCCCGCTGTGGCCGAGCATGTGCTGGGTCTGGAGTCGGCCGATCATCCGACCGACGCTCAGCTCGTCGCCCATGCCCGGCATTACTTCAAAGCCAAAGACCAGATGCTCGGCATTTGATGGGGTTTCCCCTCTTTTTGTGCTCCTGTTCTATTCACCCGACGAGGCATCATGTCCACCTACAAAAAAATCCTGGTTCCCATAGACGCCAGTCAGACCGCGCAATCGGCCGCCGCCCAGGCCTCTGCGCTGGCGCGCGACCAGCAGGCCGCCATTCGCTTCGTGGTGGTGGTGGAGGCGAACGGACTGCTGAGTTCCTCCCCGGAATTTCTCAATGTGCTGGGCAACGATGCCCGGCTATTGCTCGACCGCTGGGTGAATGAAGCCCGCGCTCCGGGTATGGATGTCAGCTCCGCCGTGGTGGAAACCACGCAGGCCTTGCCGCGCGTGGCCGACGCCATCCTGGCGGAAGGGCATCGTTGGGGCGCCGATCTGATCGTCATCGGCAGCCATGGCCGCAGCGGCGTGCGCCGCATGATTCTGGGCAGCGTGGCCGAGGGCGTGTCGCAGCGCAGCACGGTTCCGGTATTGATCGTGCACGCGGGCGAACCCAAGGTTTGATTTGACCAGCGCGCGGCGCACCTTTGGTCACATTGTTCTGGAAAGGGCTTGTTAGGATGCGCGAATTCTCTGGATTCGCACATGAAACGGCATCCCATTCCCGCTCAGTTTCGCTCGCATCATCCGCATCCCTGTGACGGCAATCTGCCTGCAGACCTGAACGCGGTCTTGCGGCAGCGCGTGACCGAAGCCGCCGAGGCGACGCTGGAATTGAGCAGGGGTGAAACCCTGGTGCACAGCGGCATGCCCTTCAAACATCTCTACCTGGTGGTGAGCGGGGGTTTCAAGGCGGTAGAGATTGGCGAAAACGGGCAGTCGCAGATCGTCAGCTTTCACTACGCACGCGAACTAGGGCCTGTTAACGCTATTTATGCCCCCGCGTTGCCCCCAGACGGGGAGGGATGCAAGGCGGAGGTGCGAGGCAAGGCTGGTCGCCTTGCCTCGCACTGACAACGCCGCAGACGCCCCGTCTGGGGGCAACCCTTCGGGCCGGGGGTCTGGGCGGCGCACTGCCACGTTGCAGTCCGCTTGTGGTGCAACACACCACGGCGCGGCCTGCGCCTCGCATTGCCTCCGCCCAGACCCCCGGCGCGGGGGCATCAATAGCGTTAACAGGCCCTAATGGGTTTGAGCGGGTTTGCACAGCAACGCTACACGACCGACCTGATCGCGCTGGCGCCCTCGTTGATCTGCGAGTTTTCGGTGGCTGCGGTGGAGTCCATCGTTGGCGCTGACCGCAGCTTGCTCAATCATCTGCTGGCGTATGCGTCCGAGAGCCTCGCGCGGGCCGAGCATGACCAGTTCAGGCTCGGCAGCATGAGTGCCACGCAAAAAATCGCCAGCTTTCTGCTGCACAGGCAGGAGCAATTGCGTCAAGCCGGGGAAGAGTGCGATCAGTTCGAGTTGCTGATGACCCGAGAAGAACTCGGCAGCTACCTTGGCCTGAGCATGGAAACCATCAGCCGCCTTCTTTCGCACTTGCAAGAGCTGGGTGTAGTGCGGGTGGACAAGCGATTGATCGAGATTCTTAGTGAAGACCCATTGCGCACCTGGCTCGACGGGGCAGCGACTCTGCCCGCATCGTCTTGCCACAAGCCCGCAGCCAAACGTGCTGCGCTCAAGCTGGCTTGATTTCGATCAACCCCTGTTTTATTCGCGCGCTGGTTCGAGCAGGGCGCTCAGGGTGTCGATGTCCCGGCGGTCAAGCTCACCTGCCGCGTTTTTCAGGCGCAGGGTGTTGACCAGTACGTCATAACGTGCCTTGTCGGCCTGACGCTGGGTTTCGTAGAGCTGAGACAGCGCGTTGAGCACGTCGATATTCACCCGCATGCCCACTTTGAACCCGGTTTCATTCGCCTGCAGTGAACTACGGCTGGAGGCAATGGCCGCATCGAGCGCCTTCACCTGCGCCAGCCCGGATTGCACGCTGAGGTAAGCAGCGCGCGCTTGCTGCGCGGCAGCGAGGCGGGCCGAATCCAGATCGGATTGCGATTTTTCGAGCAGATGCGCCGTCTGTTCGACATCGCTTTGCACCGCATAGCCGGTGAACAACGGCCAGCGCATCTGCACGCCCACGCTGGCGACATTGGCGCGGTTGCTGAAGGGAAACAGCGGACTGCCGCCCGTCGTCGCGTTGTGGTCGAGGCGGGCATAGGCGGCGACGGTAGGCCGATAACCCGTGTCGGCCTTTTTCGCGCTGAGTTGCGCCAGCTTCACGCCCAATAGCGCCTCATCGACGCCGAGGTTATGTTCTTCGGCCTTGCGGCTCCACGCGTGCATGTCGCCGAGCGGCGCCTGCAGTGCCGTGCTGCTGGGCAGCGGCGCGAGCGTTTGCACGGTGGTGCCCACTAACTGTTGCAGGCTGTTGCGCGTAAGTTCAAGCTGGTTCTCAGCCGCCAGCACTTGTGCGGCGGTGAGATCGACGCGCGCCTGAGCATCGCGCACATCGACAATGGTGCCGTTGCCCGCGTCGAAATTGGCCTGTGCCGATTTGACCTGTTGGATCACCGCTTTTTGCTGTTCTTCGAGCGAATGCAGGCTGTCTTGCGCGGCCAGCACGTCAAAGTAGCGCGCAGCGACTTGCAGCATCAGATCCTGGTCTTGCTGCACGAATTTCAGGTAGGCGATGCGTGCGGCGACATCCGCCTGTTCAACGCCGAGATGATCGGCGGGTTGATAGAGCGCCTGCGTGGCCACCAGATTGACATCGCGCGAGGTGTAGTTCCACTGGGTGGGCATGCCGAATTTCTGCAGCAGCGGGTTGTCGCTGTTGGCCTGCGCATTGGCGCTCAAATTGGCGCCCGCCACCAGTTGCGGCAATAACTTCGACCGCGCCAGCGGCACGCCGGACAAGGCGGCTTGATAGTTCGCCTGCGCACTGCGCAGCGCCGGGTTGTGCTGCTGCGCCAGCGTGAAGACCTGCGCCAGAGTTTCTGCGCTGGACGCTCCCGCAAAGGCCAAGCCGCCGCCGACCACGCCGGCGATAAAACAGACGACGCGCAGGAGCCGAACGTGACGCAGGCCACGCGCGCAGCGGCGGGCAGAGGAAACTGACGTTGCCATCGGGAATGTTGGGAAGAGGAGTGGTGCAATCGATGCTACGCCCCACGGCACAGGCATGATTGATGTAAGTCATGCCCGGGCGGCAAGCTGGCGCGACAATGAAACATCCGTCCGCTCGCCCGTCTCAACACAGTCTTCGCACTCCCATGAAAAACAAAAAGCGGCCCTTGATCATTGTGGTATTGCTCCTCATCGTGCTCGTCGCCGGTGGCGCTTACTGGTGGACCCAGCGGGCGAAGCCGGTCTCGAACACGCTCACGCTTTACGGCAACATCGACATTCGGCAGGTGCAGCTCGCGTTCAACGATGCCGGGCGGGTGTCTGAACTTCTGGTGCAGGAAGGTGATGCCGTGCGCAAGGGGCAAGTGGTGGCCCGCATCGACGCGGTGCGCTACCAAGACGCGGTCAACCGTGCGCAGGCGGCATTGCTCGCGCAGCAGAATGTGCTGGCCAAGCTCAAGGCGGGCAGCCGTCCGCAGGAAATTGCCGAGGCGCGAGCCGGGGTGGACGCGGCGCTGGCGGCGCAAGCCAACGCCAAGGCGACTTATGCCAGGCAAAAGACGCTGGTGGAATCGGGCTTCCTGCCTCGGCAAAGTCTGGACAACGTCACCCAGCAGCTCGATACGGCAGCCGCCGGTGTGCAGCGCGCGCGCCAGGCGCTGAGCCTGGCGGTGCAAGGCCCGCGCAAGGAAGACATCGCCGCGGCTGAGGCGATGGTCAAGGCCGATGAATCCGCGCTCGCGCTGGCCCAGCGCCAACTGACCGATGCGGTGCTGTATTCGCCCGAGAATGGCGTGGTGGAAAACCGCATTCTGGAGGTGGGCGACATGGCCGCACCGCAAACTCCGGTGATGACCATCGCGGTGAACAACCCGGTCTGGGTGCGCGCCTATGTGCCGGAAACCGAGCTGGGCAAAATCGCTCCAGGCATGCGCGCCGACATTCTGACCGACAGCTTTCCCGGCCAGCCGTTCAAGGGCTGGATCGGCAATATCTCCCCCACGGCGGAGTTCACGCCCAAGTCGGTGCAGACCACCGAGTTGCGTGCGCAACTGGTGTATCGGGTGCGGGTGTATGCCTGCAATCCCGATCAGAAACTGCGCCTGGGCATGCCGGTTACCGTGCAGGTGCCTTTGTTGAACAACGCGCCGCAATCGGTTCCCGAGCATGTCTGCCAACACTGAGACTTCGGCCCGGTCTGAGCAGGTCGCAGTGCCGTCCGACGCGGCGCTTGAATTCGCGGCGGTGCACAAGCAGTTCAGGCAGGGCAACAGTGTGATCGATGCGCTCAAGGGCGTCGATGTGCGCATTCAGCAGGGCCGCATTACCGGCTTGCTCGGGCCAGACGGCGCGGGCAAGACCACGCTGATCCGCCTTGCCGCCGCCTTGCTGCTGCCCAGTTCTGGAGAGGTGCGGGTGCTGGGCCTGGACGTGCGGCAATCGGCCTCGGCCATTCAGCAGATGATCGGCTACATGCCGCAGCGCTTCGGTCTTTATGAAGACCTCACCGTTCAGGAAAACCTCGACCTCTATGCCGATCTGCAAGGTTTGAAAGCCACAGAGCGGCAATCGCGCTTCGACGATTTGCTCAAGCTCACCGCGCTCGGCCCGTTTTCGCATCGACGGGCGGGGGCGCTTTCCGGCGGCATGAAGCAAAAGCTGGGGCTGGCCTGCACCCTGCTGCGCGCGCCGCGGCTGCTGCTGCTCGATGAGCCGACTGTCGGGGTCGATCCCATTTCGCGGCGTGAGCTCTGGAGCATCATCAAACTCTTGCGCAGCCAGAATGTCGCCGTGCTGGTGAGCACCGCCTATCTCGACGAGGCCGAGCAGTGCGACGACATCGTGCTGCTGCACGAGGGCAATGTGCTGGCGCATCAGCCGCCCCTGGCTTTTCGGGCACCCCTGAAAGGTCATGTGTTTGTAGTGCGGCATGCGCAATGGCATCGCCGCACGTTGCAGGAATCGCTGCATGCGCGCGCCGGAGTGGTCGACGCGCTGGTGCAGGCCGAAGGGGTGCGGGTGGTGTTGCAGGACACCCAGCCCCTGCAGCAGCCCGGCGAAGACTGGCAGGCCGTCGAGCCGCGTTTCGAGGATGCCTTTGTCAGTTTGTTGCACACGGGTCTGCCTGCCCCGCAGACGCAGGCTGCGCCCAAGGTTGAGGCGGCCGTTGCTACTGTCGCCATCGCGGCCAAGCCCGATGATGCGGCGTCCACCGTGATCGAAGTGAAAGAGTTGCGCCGCTTTTTCGGGGCGTTTCAGGCGGTCAAGGGCATCAGCTTCAACGTGGGGAAGGGCGAGATTTTCGGTTTGCTCGGTGCCAATGGCGCGGGCAAGAGCACGACTTTTCGCATGCTCTGCGGCCTGCTGCCAGCGTCTTCCGGCACGCTGCGTGTTGCGGGCGCCGATCTGCGCACGGCCAGCGCAGACGCGCGCGAGCGCATCGGCTATGTGTCGCAGAAATTTGCGCTCTACGGCAATCTCACTGCACGGCAGAACCTGAATTTTTTCGCCTCGGCCTATGGCCTGCGCGGCGCACGGCGCAAACAGCGGCTGGCCTGGGCCTTTGATGAGTTCGACCTGAGCGAGTATGCCGATGCCGAGGCCATGGACCTGCCGCTGGGCTACAAGCAGCGGCTGGCGCTGGCTTGCGCGTTGATGCATGAGCCGTCCATTCTGTTTCTCGATGAGCCGACCTCCGGCGTCGATCCGCTGGCGCGGCGCGAGTTCTGGCAGCGCATCAACCATCTGGCCGAATCGGGGGTGACCGTCATGATCACCACCCACTTCATGGACGAGGCCGAGTATTGCGATCATCTGGTGCTGATGTCTCTGGGCGAGATCCTGGCTTTTGGCACGCCCCGTGAGATTCGCGGGCGCATTCGCACCGACGCGCTGCCCGATCCGACGATGGAAGACGCCTTCATCGCCCTGATTCAGTCGCACGAGGCGCAGATTCGCCGCGCGGCATGAGGAGACAGGCCCGATGAACCGGCAACGTCTGCGCGGACTGGTGCGCAAGGAGTTTTTGCAGATCATCCGCGACCCCTCCGCCATCGCCATCGCTTTTGTCTTGCCGGTACTGCTGCTGCTGCTGTTCGGCTACGGCGTGTCGCTCAACGCCCGTGGCGTTCCGTTGGCGGTGGTGGTCGATCAGCCCAGTGCGCAGACCAGCAGTTTTGTCGGCGGGCTGGAGCAATCGGCGTACTTCGCACCGACGACCTACCCCGACATCGCCGCTGCTCGTCATGCGCTGATGTCCCGCCAGGTGGACGGCATTGTCTGGCTGCGGGGCGACTTCACCCGGCTGGCGCTCACCGGCCGCTCGGCCCCCGTGGCGGTGTGGATGAACGGCGTTGACGCCAACAACGCCCGCATCATGGAGGGCTATCTGCAAGGCGTCTGGCAAAACTGGCTGCAGCTCGAAGCCGAGCGGCAGGGCAAGCCCTTGCTCCTGCCCGTCAGCGTGCAGGCGCGCATCTGGTTCAACCCGGCGGTGCGCAGCCGCGACTTTCTGGTGCCGGGGCTGATTGCCGTCATCATGACCCTGATCGGCGCCTTGCTCACTGCGCTGGTCATCGCGCGAGAACGCGAGCGCGGCACCATGGAAGCGCTCATGGCCAGCCCGGTGACCATGGCGGAAATCCTGCTGGGCAAACTGATTCCCTATTTCGTGCTCGGCATGGGGGGCATGGCGCTGTCGGTGGCCATGGCGGTGTGGCTGTTCGCCGTGCCGCTGGTCGGCAGTCTGTGGCTGCTGGTGCTGTGCTCGGCGCTGTTCCTGCTGGTGGCGCTGGCGATGGGGCTGCTGATTTCCACTCTGGCCAACAGCCAGTTCGTCGCCGCGCTGGTGGCGGTCATCGTCACCTTCCTGCCGGCCTTCATTCTGTCGGGGTTCATTTTCGACATCGACTCCATGCCGACGGTGGTGCAGTTTCTCACGCATCTGGTCGCCGCGCGCTATTACGTCGCCATTTTGCAGACCGTGTTTTTGGCGGGTAATGTCTGGCCGGTGATTCTGGGCAACAGCGCCGCGCTCATGGTGATGTGGGCGATATTCATGGGCATTGCCTGGCGCAAATCGCACAAGAGACTGGACTGAACCATGTGGGGCCGCGTCGTTGCACTCGTCATCAAGGAACTGCTCATGCTGCTGCGCGACACGGCCAGCCGCACGGTGCTGATCGGCCCGCCGCTCATTCAGCTGCTGGTGTTCGGCTATGCAGCCAGCTTCGACCTCAACCACATTCCTTATGCGGTTTACAACGAAGACCCGGGCTACGCCTCGCGCGAACTGATCGCGCGCTTTTCCGGCACGGACACCTTTCGCCAGGTGGCCACCATCACCCACGAGTCGCAGATCGCCCCGCTGATCGACAACAAGGATGCGCTGCTGGTGCTGCACATCGGCCCGCACTTCACCCGCGATTTGCTGCGGCATCAACCGGCCAAAGTGCAACTGCTGGTCGATGGCCGAGACTCCAACACCGCATCGCTGGCGCTGAACGATGCCAATAGTGTGCTGTTCGCTTTCAATGAGCAATGGGCTGCGCAACACGGCTGGCGCGGCCCGCCGGCGAGGCTGGAAATTCGCTCCTGGTTCAACCCCAATCTGCTGTCGCGCTGGTTCATTCTTCCGGGCATCGTGGCTCTGCTCACCCTGGTGGTCACCTTGCTGGTCACCGGGCTGTCGGTGGCGCGCGAACGCGAGATGGGCACCTTCGATCAGTTGTTGGTCACGCCCCTGCGTCCGGTGGAAATTCTGCTGGGCAAGGCGTTGCCAGGTTTCATCATCGGCGGGCTGGAGGCCGCTTTTATCGCCATCGTCACCATACTCTGGTTCGGGGTGCCGTTTGTGGGCAGCGTGCTGGCGCTGGGAGTCGGGCTGTTTTTTTTCCTGCTCGCCGCCACCGGCATCGGGCTGATGATCTCGTCCATCGCCGTGACCCAGCAGCAGGGTTTGCTGGGCGTGTTCATGTTCCTGGTGCCGTCCATCATTCTGTCCGGCTTTGCCACGCCCATTGCCACTCATCATCACCCGCGGGGTCTATCTCGAAGGCTATGGGGTGAGCGACCTGATGTCGCAATACTGGCCGCTGGCGCTGATCGGCGTCGTCAGCATGGCGTTTGCCGCCTGGCTGTTCCGTCACCGCATGGACTGATGGGGTGATTCCCAAGGAGACCTCATCATGTTGCGCGTGCTGATCATCGAGTGCCTGTTGTTTGCCCTATTGGGCGCGGTGGCGTTTCGCCTGCTGTATGCCTTTATCGCCCGAACCTGGGCCGTGTGGGGCATCAGCCTGCTGCTGATTGCACTGATCAGCGCGCTGACCTCGGGCGCGGTCGATCCACGCTGGGTTCAGGAATTCGGGGGCGACTCGCTGACCGGGTTTTCGCCGGGCATGCTGCTGGCCGCGCGCGCCGTGGCGTGGATCGTTGGCTGTGTGCTGGCTTGGCTGGCGTTGCGCCGACGCGCTGCATTGGGTTTGGAACAACCTGAAAACATGCCGCCGGGCAACGATTAACGACGTTGCATTTTGGAGCGTGTCTGACATTCGCAGGTCTGGCGAGCTTGATGCAAGTCAAACGCCATGTTGCGCCGCCGCAATCCAATGCTTTGCATTCTGCATAGAGTCTGGAGGATGGAATGGCACTCGAATTTTCAACCCCGCTGACCGCCCTGAGCGACGACGTGGATGTGCTCGTGCTCGGCGCCGGTGGCGCAGGGTATCCAGGGGCCTTTTTTCTCGCCAAAGCCGGGTGGTCGGTGCTGATGGTCGACCCGATCGGCAATCTCGGCGGCGACTGTCTGGCCGAGGGGTGCGTGCCTTCGAAGGCGGTGCGCGAGGCGGCGCTGGTGCGCAGTCTGGCAGACAAATTCGACGGCTTCGGTCTGCGCGGCGGCAAGCCCGCGGTGGACTGGGGCGCGGTGCTGGCGCACAAGGATCGGGTGCAGAACACCCGCTACGCGCAGCATGCGCGCGAGATCGCCGCGGGCGGCGTCGCCTTCGTGCAGGGGCGCGGCGTGATCGTCGCGCCGGGTCGCGCGCGCATCGATGCTGGCGATGGCAGCGGTTCGCGCGAAGTCCGCTTTCGCCAATTGATACTCGGCACCGGCTCGGCGCCTGCGCGCCTGCCCATACTCGGGGCTGATCTGGCGCTGACTTCGCACGATCTGTTCCGCCTCGGCGCCGATCTGCCGCTGCCGCAACACCTCGTCATCATCGGCGGCGGCTACATCGGGGTGGAGACGGCGTCGATGCTGCAGGCCCTCGGCGCCCAGTGCAGCATTCTCGAATATGCGCCTCAGGTGCTGCCAGGGTTCGATGCCGAACTGGCGTCTTTTCTGCATGCCAGTCTGTCGCAGCGCGTGCGCATCGAATGCTCCGCGCAGGTGCTGAGCATCGCGCGCGATGGCGATGGCTATCACGTGCGCTACAAGCAGGGCGGCGGCGAGCGCAGCCTGCAGGGCGACGCCGTGCTCATGGCCACCGGCCGCGTGGCCGTGCTGCCCGAAGGCGTGGAGCACCTCGGTCTGGCGATGGAGCGCGGGCATGTCAAAGTGGACGACACCCTGCGCACGTCCAACCCGCAGGTATGGGCGCCGGGAGATATCAATGGACGCAGCATGTTGTTCCATTCCGCCGTGCGGCAAAGCCTGGTGGCCGCGCACTGCATCGCTGCTGGCGGGCAGGCGGTGGATCGCATGCCGTTCCACGCCGTGCCCATGACGGTGTTCACCGAGCCCGAACTGGCTCATGCAGGACAGACCGCAGCGCAGGCCGAAGCGGCGCTGGGCGCCGACGCCGTGGCCGTGATGCGCTACGACTATGCCGAAGACTCGCGGGCGCAGATCTACGCCGAAACGCAAGGGTTCATCAAACTGGTGTTCAATCGCCAGGACGCCCGCTTGCTGGGGGCGCAGATCGCGGGCATGGACGCCGCGCAACTGATCGCCCCGCTGGCGCTGGCACTCGAACAAGGGCTCGGCGCCAAGGCCCTGGCCGATACGGTGTTTCCGCATCCCATGCTCAGCGAAGGCATCAACAAGGCCGCACGCGCCTTCAAGTTATAGGAACCCACGATGGCCGCAAAGACCCCTGCCCAAGCTGAAGCCGAGCCCGTGCAGTCGGGCGACTGGCCTGAGACAGATCCCAGCAAGGGGCTGAGCGCGAGCGAGGCCGCCGCACGGCTGGCCCGTGTCGGGCCCAATGCCATTGCCGAACAGACCGTCCCGCCGTGGCGGCAACTGCTGGCGAAGTTCTGGGCACCGGTGCCGTGGATGCTCGAAGCCGTTATCGTGCTGCAAGTACTGCTCGGGCGCGGGCTGGAATCGCTGGTCATCGCCGTGCTGCTGGTGTTCAACGCCGTGGTGGCGTTCGTGCAGGAACAGCGCGCCAAGGATGCGCTGGCGCTGCTGCGCAAGCAGTTGCACGTCAACGCGCGCGTGCGGCGCGACGCGCAGTGGCAGCAGATTGCCGCCGAGCAGGTGGTGCCGGGCGATGTGGTGCACATCCGCGCTGGCGATATCGTGCCGGCCGATCTGCGGCTGCTCGATGGCGCCGTGTCGCTCGACGAGTCGGCGCTCACCGGCGAATCGCTGCCGGTGGACGCGGGTGCGGGCAAACCGGCCTACACCGGCGCCATCGTGCGACAGGGCGAGGCCACGGGCGTCGTCACCGCGACCGGCGCACGCACCTTCTTCGGCCACACCGCCGAACTGGTGCGTACCTCCAACGCACCTAGCCACATGCAAAGCACCATCTTCGCCATCGTCAAACGGCTGGTGGTATTCGACCTCGTGCTCGTGGCCATTGTCATCGGCTTCGCGCTGTGGCATCACCTGCCCTTGCTCGACACGGCAGTGTTCGCGCTCATGCTGCTGGTGGCCTCGGTGCCGGTGGCGCTGCCTGCCACCTACACCCTGGCCACGGCCGTTAGCAGCCAGTTGCTGGCGCACCAGGGCGTGCTGGTCACGCGGCTGCCCGCAGTGGAGGAGGCTGCGGCGATGGACACGCTGGTGTCCGATAAGACCGGCACGCTCACGCAGAACAGTCTGCGCTATGCGGGCGCCACTGCGCTCGTGCAAGGCGCGGATGAAAACGCCGTGCTGCGCGCCGCCGCGCTGGCCAGCGACGATGCCACGCAAGACCCGCTCGATCTGGCCCTCCTTGCCCCCGCGCGCGAACGCAGGCTGCTGGCCGATGCGCCTGCGCGCAGCGCCTTTCACCCCTTCGACCCCGCGACGCGGCGCAGCGAGGGGCTCTACACCGTGGACGGCCAGCCCTGGCGCGCGATGAAGGGCGCCGCCACGGTCATTGGTCCGCTGTGTCATCTCGACGCCGCGCAGCAGGCTGCGCTGGACGCGGCGGAGAAACAGCTCGCCGCCAGCGGCGCGCGCGTGCTCGCGGTGGCGGCGGGCGCGAATGATGCGCTGCAGTTGCTCGGCGTGGTGGGCTTGTCCGATCCACCCCGGCCAGACGCTGCCAACCTCATCGCCCAGATCAAGCAGCTCGGCGTGCGCGTGTGCATGGCTACCGGAGATGCCGAAGAAACCGCGCGCGCCGTCGGCGGCGAGCTGGGCCTGGGTACGCGCGTGTGCCACATCCAGAAAGACCTGGCACTCGACCCCTCGCAATGCGACCTCTACGCGCGCGTGTTGCCCGAGGACAAGCACCACATCGTCGCCGCGCTGCAAAAGGCCGGGCATGTCACCGGCATGACCGGCGATGGCGTCAACGACGCACCGGCGCTGCGCCAGGCCGAGATGGGTATCGCCGTGGCCAGCGCTACCGATGTGGCCAAGGCGGCCGCCGGCGTGGTGCTCACCGACCCGGGGCTGGGCGGGGTGCTCACCGTGGTGCGCGCCGGGCGGCAGGTGCATCGGCGCATGCTCACCTACACCCTCAACAAGGTGCTGCGCACGCTGGAAATCGTGGTGTTCCTCACTTTCGGCCTGCTGCTGACCGGGCATTTCGTCATCTCGCCGCTGCTCATCGTGCTGATGCTGTTCGCCAACGATTTCGCCACCATGAGTATCGCCACCGACCGTGTCCACCCCTCGGCCCAGCCGCAGCACTGGCAGGTGCGCCGACTCATGGGCGCGTCCATCGTGCTCGCGGTCTTGAGCCTGCTGTTCGCCTGGGGCATGTATGTCTGGGCACAGGCGCAGGGGCTGAGCCTGGCGCAGTTGCAGACCGTGGTGTTCCTGATTCTGGTGTTCGGCAATCAGGCTGGCATCTATCTGCTGCGCAGCAACGGCCCGCTATGGTCGCTCGCTCCGTCGCGGTGGATGGCGGCAGCCAGTATCGGCGACGTGATCATCGTTTGTCTGCTGGCGGCTTTCGGCGTGTTGATGGCCGCTTTGCCCGGATTCGTCGTGGGCATGGTTTTACTGGCGACGGTCGTTTTCACCCTATTGCTGGATTTGTTGATCAAGCGAGCCCTGTTCCGCCGCTTTGCCATTGCCTGAAGGAGGTTTTCCATGTCTGACCCCAAGCCCAAGCCCGCCAAACCCAATCTCAACGTGCCTTTTTTCTGGCCGCTGCAACTCGCGACCGATATGGCCGAGCAGGGTATGGAGCTGGCGGCGCGTAATGTGAAGTTTCTCGACGAGGAGTTGCTTCTGCACGGGGGCATCAAACCCAAGCTCGCCACCGAGCACACGGTGCGGCTGAAGCTGCGCACACTCGATCTGTGCGACTACTCCGCGCCCGGTGCCAAAGGCATTCCCACCCTGGTCAATGCGCCCTACGCCGGCCACACCTCGATGATCGCCGACTATCACGAGGGCCAAAGCCTGATGCAGACGTTGAAAAACAGCGGAGTCGGCCCGCTATTCCTCACCGATTGGCACAGCGCCACGCCGGACATGAAAGACCTCGAAGTCGATCAATACCTCGGCGACTTTCTCGCCTGTATCGACGACCTTGGCGGCCGCGTCAACCTCGTCGGCCTGTGCCAGGGCGGCTGGATGGCGGCGATGCTGGCCGCGCGCTTTCCCGACAAGGTCGCCAGCCTGGTGCTGGCGGGCTCGCCCATCGACACCCACGCCGGCCACGGCCCCTTGCTGAAAATGGTCAAGCAAACGCCGATGAGCTTCTATGAAGAGCTGGTGGAAAGCGGCGGCGGGCTGATGTTGGGCAAATACATGCTGGCCGGCTGGAAGAACATGCACCCCGAGCAGCACTATGTGCAGGAGCACATCGACCTGTACGAGCACATCGACGATCCGGTCTGGCTGAGCAAGACCGAAGCCTTCGAGCGCTGGTACGAAAACCCGCTGAACCTGCCCGGTCGCTGGTATCTGCAAGTCATCGACCAGCTGTTCCGACGCAATCTGCTGGCCAAAGGCCAGTTCATCGGCCAGGGCCGTGCGCTGCACCTCAAAGACATCACCTGCCCGCTGTATCTGCTTGCGGGCGAGAGAGACGACATTACGCCGCACGAGCAGGTCTTCGCCGCTGAAACCCTCTGCGGCACACCCGCCAGCCAGATCGAGAAGCGCATCGTGCCTGGCGGACATGTAGGCCTATTCATGGGCAAGCGCACGCTCGACGAGGCGTGGCCGCAAATCGGCGCGTGGATCAAGACCAAGGGCGTTGACAGAGCCTAAACATTCGCTGTGATTACGCGCTGCCGATCAGGATGCCCGTGGCAAAAACCAGCAAACCGCCGACAACCACCTGTAGCACCGCCAAGCCGAAGGGCGTATCCATATAGCGCTTGCGAATCCAGGCAATCACGATCAACTCCACGCCGACCACGAGGAAGGCCAGCGTGGTGGCGAGGTGGAAGTTCGGGATCAGGTAGGGCAGGGTGTGGCCCAGGCCGCCCAAAGCGGTCATCAGACCGGTGATGCCGCCGCGTAGCCAAGGGCTGCCACGCCCGGTGAGCGAACCATCGTCTGACATGGCTTCGGCGAACGCCATGCTGATGCCAGCGCCCAGCGCGGCTGCGAGGCCGACCAGAAAGGTGGCCCAGGTGTCATGCGTGGCGAAGGCTGCGGCGAACAGCGGCGCCAGGGTAGAGACCGAACCGTCCATCAACCCCGCCAGGCCAGGTTGAACGAAGCGCAGCACAAAGGCGCGGCGCTGGGTTTCGCGCTCGGAGCGTATGGCTTGCGGCGTGATGAACTGATTGCCGAGCGCTTCGGCTTTCTGCTCGTGCGCCGCCTCGGCGGCGGCGAGATCGCCGAGCAACTGGCGAATGCCGGTATCGGTCGCGTGCCGCGCGGCCTTGGCGTAGAACATGCGCGACTCGGCTTCCATCAACTCGGCCTGGGCGCGAAACTTGTCCAGATCGATCGGCTGTACCAGCCACAGCGGCTTGCGCTCGATAAAGCCGCGCACGTCCTGGCGGCGAATGAGCGGAATGCGATCGCCAAACCGTTTGCGGTAGAGATCAAGCAGACGATGCCGGTGTGTGTTTTCTTCGGCCGCCATGCCGCGGAACAGCGCGGCCGTGTCGGGATAATCGGCGTTCAACGCCTGCGCGTATTGGCTGTAGATGCGCGCGTCATCCTCTTCGAGCGAAATGGCCAGGGCGAGCAACTGCTGCTCGTTCAAGCTGGAGAAGTCCAGCGTGGCGGTGTTGCCGGGCATGGAGAAAAGCGAGCTCAGGTTCATTTTTGGGGCATTAAGAACAGTGCGATTGCCCCCATTGTCGGCAGGCGCGTGCGGCCGTGCAATGCGCCCCTAAAATGCTTCCATCGCGCCAAAACCTGGAGAATCGTGTGGAGCAACCTGTGATTGATGTCGACCTGGATACGCGCGGACTGAACTGCCCGCTGCCTATCCTCAAGGCCAAGAAAGCACTCGCCCAGATGCAAAGCGGCCAGGTGCTGCGCATCGTCTCCACCGACATCGGTTCGGTGAAAGACTTTCAGGCCTTCGCCCGTCAGACCGGCAACGCCCTGGTCGATCAAAAGACCGAGGGCGGCGAATACCACCACCTGCTGCGGCGGCGCTGAAGGTGCCGCACACACCCACGAAGGGCGCTTCCCGTATTCGATAGGGCATCGAAGGGCCTCGGTCTGCCCACCGGCCAGAGTGCCGCAACGCCATTTTTACCCACGCCCCGAGCCCGACTCCTAGGCAAGCTTTAGCTTGCTGCGTGGCCTGCGCACAAATTGTTGATATAGGCGCTGAATTCCGGTCCGGTCTCGGGGTGAGACATGCCCAGTTGCACCGTGGCTTCGAGATAGCCGAGCTTGCTCCCGCAGTCGAAACGGCGGCCGCTGTAGCGATAGGCGTACACCGCTTCTTCATGCAGCAGCGCGGAGATGCCGTCGGTGAGCTGAATTTCGCCTCCGGCGCCGGGTTTGCCGTTGCGCAGATGATGAAACACGCGGGGGCTGAGGATGTAGCGGCCCACGACCGCCTGGGTGCTGGGCGCGACGTCCGGAGCGGGTTTTTCGACAATGCCCGACAGCGAGGTCAGCCCGGGTGTGATTTCCTGCCCGCTGACGATGCCGTAGCGTTTGGTGTGCTCGCGCGGCACTTCTTCGGTGGCGAGGACGCTGCGGCCATGGCGGCTGTGAATCTCGACCATTTGCGCCATGACGGGCGGCTCGCCGACGAGCAAGTCATCGGCGAGGATGACGGCAAACGGCTCGTCGCCCACCAGACGCTCGGCGCAAAGTACCGCCGCGCCCAGGCCGTTGGCCACGGGCTGGCGCACGAACACGCATTGCACGTTGTCGGGTTTGACGCTGCGCACCACATCGAGCATGGCCTGTTTGCCCGCTTCTTCGAGTTGATGCTCCAGTTCGTAGGCGGTGTCGAAATGATCTTCGATGGCGCGCTTGTGGCGGCCGGTGACAAAAATCATTTCGGTGATGCCCGCCGCATAGGCCTCTTCGACCGCATATTGAATGAGCGGCTTGTCGACCACGGGCATCATCTCTTTCGGAGTGGCTTTGGTCGCGGGCAGAAAACGCGTGCCGAGACCGGCAACGGGGAAGACAGCTTTGGTGATGGTCGGGGGCATGGGGAGTATGACGGTGGGGTCGAAAATGAGATCGATACTAACAAGGGAATGATTGATGCTGCGGCGCAGTCATCCACCGGGAATGCGGTGTTGGACTCCACCCGGCAAGAGAACTCAATCACGCCGTCGCGGAACATAGCCCTCGGCCAGAATGCGCGCCCAGACCGCGCGCTTTTCTGCCGGGCTCATCTCCACCCAGCGACCGACCTCCGCCGCGGTGCGCAGACAGCCGCGGCAAACATCGTCGAACCCGGTGGAGCACACGCCGACGCAGGGGGTGTCGGGCTCGCTCGTGTCGTCGGGTTGACCCGCTGAAGCGACCGAAGTGCGCGTCATACGGCCGCACCTTGTAAGGCGAGGGTGCCGCTGCGCCCGGCAATGCTGCCCAGGCGGACCGCATGGTGTGGCAATGAGGCCAGGTTCAGCGAGTCGGCATAACCGCGCATCGAGGTGCAATGCAAGCCTGCCGCCTTCCAGCCTTGCAGCAGACGGTCGAACACGGGAGCAAGACGGCCGCCTTCCAGCTCGGCGTGCAGGGTGTAGACATGGTCGCGCCCGTCGGTGCTCAGGCGCAGGAGGTGATCGGCCACATTGTGTTCATTCAAGCCGTCCACGCCGATCAGCTCGTCAAGCGTCGGCAGGGTGGTTGGCAACTGGGGAACGGCAAGTGTGCGCCCCTGCACCACCGGCAGAAAGGGGTGGGTGCCCCGACCGTCCGAAGCCAGGGTGAAGCCGAGTTCCTGCTCCAGCAAATAGGCCGCGTCGTTCATCTGCCAGCCGGCGGCGCCGTGCACTTGCGGGGGGCGGCCGAAGATGTCGCCATAGCGGTTGGCAGCGAGCTGAAGCTGACGGCGGGTCCAGTCGGCATTTTTGCGCACCACGTAGTCTTGCCAGAGGATGTGATCCCAGGTGTGCACGCCGGTTTCATGGCCGGCGCGGTCGGCGTCTCGCATGGGATCTGCGGCGCGTCGGCCGATGTCCGGGCCGGGGAGCAGGGTGCCGTACAGCAGGGTTTTCAGGCCGTAGTGGCTGGTCACCGAAGTGCGCTGAACCTTGGCGAGGAAGCCGGGGCGAAACACCCGCTTGAGCGCGCGCCCGGTGTGATCTGGCCCGAGGCTGAATAAAAAGGTGGCGCGGAGTTGATGTTTGTCGAGCAGACGCAACAGGGCAGGTACGCCTTCGAGCGTGCCCCGCAGGGTATCGACATCGACTTTGAGCGCAAGAATGGGCATGGAATCAGACAGAAACAGGGCGAGCCTTTGAGAGCCACATCGTAGAGGACTTGACCTGACACAGCCTTCGCGCAAAGCGGGTCTGCTTCAATGCTTGCAGACATTGAGAATGCATCTGGAGGAATGGACATGCACGCCTTGTTTTCAACTTGTGATCTGTGCGATGCGCACCGCGACGCCCTGCACACCGATGCGCTGCGGGTGCTGCCGCCGGTTTTCCGCTCCTTCGGCAAGATCAGCCGTTTTCGCGGCAAGATCGCCACGGTGCAGTGTCACGACGACAACGCCCTGGTACGCGCCACCCTGGAGTCGGCCGGCATGGCCCGGGTGCTGGTGGTGGATGGCGCCGCCTCGATGAAGCGCGCGCTCCTGGGCGGCAACCTCGCTGCGCTGGCCAGCCAGAACGGCTGGGCCGGGGTGCTGGTCAATGGTTGCGTGCGCGATGTGCATGAAATTCTGCAGGTGCCCATCGGCGTGCTGGCGCTGGCATCCATGCCCGCTCCGCCGGAAAAGCACGGCAAAGGCAGGGTCGATGTCGCGGTGACGATTCAGGACGTGATCGTGCGCCCCGGCGAATGGCTCTACGCCGATGAAGACGGCGTGATCATCAGCCGCGAGCAGCTCGGGCTGGCGCTCTGAAATCACGGGCGCCGTGGAGCAGCTTCAGGTCAGAATGCGACGGCGGGCCAGGGGCGGATTGGTGTCGAGGTAGGCGCGCAGGCCTTCAAAAATAGCGCGCGCGATTTGCTTGCGATAGGCCGGAGTCTGTAGCCGCGCCTCTTCTTCCGGGTTGCTGATGAAGGCGGTTTCCACCAGCATCGAGGGAATGGTGGGCGACTTCAGCACGGCGAACCCTGCCTGCTGCACTTGCTTGGAATGCAGATGCACCAGCTCTCCCATTTTGCCCAGCGTGGGTCGGGCCATTTTCAGGCTGGCATTGATTTTGGCGGTAGTGGACATATCGAGCAGCACCTTGGCCACTTGATAGCTGCGCGAGTTGATGTCGATGCCGCCAATGGCGTCGGCCGCGTTCTCGCGTTGCGCCATCAGCCGCGCCTCCACGCTGGACGCGCCGCCATCGGACAGGCAATACACCGAAGCGCCGCGCGCCTCGGGCGTGAACCAGCCGTCGGCATGGATGGAGGTGAACAGGTCGGCATTGGCCGATTGCGCCTTTTCCACCCGCGTCCACAGCGGCACGAAGTAGTCGCTGTCGCGCGTCATCATCACTTCCATGTGCGGTGTGCTCATGGCCAGGTCGCGCAGGTGGCGGGCGATGAGCAGCACCACATCCTTCTCGTGCACCCCGCTGGGGCCCGTGGCGCCAGGGTCTTCGCCGCCATGGCCGGGGTCGATCGCCAGCAGCACGCTGCGAAAGTTGCGGCGGTCGCGGCGCACGGGGTCGGGGCGTTGCGCTGGTGGGGGCGCATCGGCGCGGGCGAACTGCTGCGGTTGCCCGGCTTGCGGGCTGTCGAGTTCACTGCGGTGCTGGCGGATCCAGTCGCCAAGCGAATCCGGCTGTTGTGACTGGGCCTGAGCGAGGGTTTGCGGCGGCGTATTGGAACCGGCGCCGAGCTGGCGTTCGCGGTCGAGCGCTTCTTGCTGCTGCATGAACGCCATCAGCCGGTCACCTGAATGGGCGGGATAAAGATCGAAGACCAGCCGGTTTTGATAGGCCGCAACCGGCAGCAGGCTGAAGACCTGCGGTTTGACCGCCTGCTTCAAATCAATGACCAGGCGCACCACGTCGGGCTTGAACTGGCCCACGCGCACGTCTTTGATGAAGGGATCGTCCGCCTTCACTTTGCCCGCCAGATCGCGCAACTGGTTGTCGAGCTGCAGGCCCTGAATGTCCACCACGAGTCGCGGCGGATCGCTCAAGACCTGGTGGGTTGCGCTCAGGGGGCCGTCCGACTCCAGCGTCAGCCGGGTGTATTCGGGCGCCGGCCAGACGCGGATGGACATCAAGGTAGCGCCTCGCGCAATCATGGGGGCCGTCAGCAGCAGCACGAGGCTGGACGATTGCACGAGAAAACGCCGGCGCGGTGGGGTCATCATGTTCAGGCTCCTGCTCAAAAACCGGGGGAGCAGCAGCCCACCCACGGCATCAACCGGACTTCAAACCCTCCGGCAAGGCGCGAAACAAACGCTGTCCCAGTTCAGTCCCGGCCTGCAACGTGCACCGGCGCTGCTCTCCCAGCGGTTCGAGGTGCACGCTCAAGTCGGCAGCGGGCAGCAAATCCTGCGCGCGCTGCGGCCACTCGACCAGACTGACCCCCGGCCCGCCCACGACATCGCGCAGTCCAGAATCGTCCCACTCTTGCGGGTCTGAAAAGCGATAAAGATCAATGTGATAGGCCGAGGTCCGAAGAGTTCCCTTGAATTGTAGGTCCGGAATGTCGAGGGTGTACTCTTCCAGCAGGCTGAAACTGGGACTTTTGATGCGCCCTTGCACGCCCAATGCACGCAAAAAAGCGCGTGCAAAGGTGGTTTTCCCTGCGCCGAGATCGCCGTCGAGGGTGATCAGTAGGCGGGGCGTCGGGTGTTGCGCCCACGCCAAAGCCAGGGCTTGCGCCAGCGCTTCGGTGTCGTGTTCATTGGCAAGCAGCAGGGGCAGGGCGGCAGGAGGCATGGATAGATTTCTAGAATGGCGCGGATGGAGCAACTCAGCACATCGCCCGAGCGTCTGCGCGCGCTGGCGCAAGACATCAAACAGCAGGGGCGTGCGCTGGGATTTTCGCAAATCGGCATCACCGGGGTCGATCTGCGCTCGGCCGAGGCGCCCCTGCTCGACTGGCTGGCCGCAGGACACCACGGCAGCATGGACTACATGCAGCGACACGGCCTCAAGCGCGCCCGCCCCGCGGAACTGGTGCCCGGCACGCTGCGCGTCATCACCGCCCGCCTGGACTATCTCCCGTGCGCAAGCCCGGCCAACTGGCGCGATGCGGAATGGCAAAGGCTGGCGCAACCCGAAGCGGCCACGATCTCCGTCTATGCCCGAGGACGCGACTATCACAAGGTGCTCAGGCGCAAACTGCAGCAACTGGCCGATTACATCGCC
Source organism: Thiomonas sp. SCN 64-16 (assembly GCF_001725585.1). NCBI lineage: Bacteria > Pseudomonadati > Pseudomonadota > Betaproteobacteria > Burkholderiales > Thiomonas > Thiomonas sp. SCN 64-16. The sequence continues at coordinate 30,354 of NZ_MEGQ01000040.1, forward strand.
GCCCAGATCGACCCGGGCGTGGTGCGCGTGTTCACCGACTCCGCCCCCGTGCTGGAAGTGGAGCTGGCGGCGCGCGCCGGGCTCGGCTGGCGCGGCAAACACACCCTGCTGCTGCAGCGCGATAGCGGATCGATGTTTTTTCTGGGAGAAATATTCATCGGTCTGCCCCTCCCGGTAGATGCCCCCGCAAGTGCCCACTGCGGCACCTGCCGCAAATGCATCGACATCTGCCCGACGCAGGCCATTCTTGGCCCGGAACAACTCGACGCGCGGCGCTGCATTTCCTACCTGACCATCGAACACGCAGGGCCGATTCCCCTGGAACTGCGTCCGCTGATCGGCAACCGCATCTACGGATGTGACGACTGCCAGCTGATCTGCCCCTGGAATCGTTATGCCCAGCGCAGCTCCTTGCCCGATTTCGATCCCCGCCACGGTTTTGACCAGGCCCAGCTGCTCGACCTGTGGAGTTGGAGCGAAGCGCAGTTCGAGCAGCGCACCGAGGGCAGCCCGATTCGCCGCATCGGCTTCGAGCGCTGGCAGCGCAACCTCGCCGTTGCCTTGGGCAACGGCCTACGAGGCAATCACGAGACGGCCTGGCGCCAGGCGGCCACTCAAGCACTGCAGAGCGCACTCCCGCATGCCAGAGCGCTGCTGCAAGAGCATGTCCGCTGGGCTTTGGCCCAGGCTGAAACCGACCCGGGGGAAATCACCCGGTAGAATGGCTAGCTTCGTCGGGGCGTAGCGCAGTCTGGTAGCGCATCTGCTTTGGGAGCAGAGGGTCGGAGGTTCGAATCCTCTCGCCCCGACCAAATAATATCAAGTAAATCAATGAATTACAGAACAAGCCCACACTGACACTGTGGGCTTTTTTTCGTCTTTGGGACATCAATTTGTCCCCGTATTGTCCCTGGAGTGTCCCAAGAATCCCCCCGTTTTTTGTCCCCGGAATGTCCCAAGGGTGCCAAAAAGCGGCAAGCGCCCCCCCAGTGCATGAGTTGCCTCAACAAGTTCTGTAGTCCCTGATTTCCCGGAGATTTGCCCGGCCAGCCATGCGCACTGCCGGGCTTTTTCATGTTTTGCCGCCCCTGCGCATATCCCTGCATACAGACTTTCGGGGATTGCCATGCCGCACCCACAGCACACCACCACGCCTCTCCTGCTCGACATTCGTGCCGCCGCTGATTTGCTCGGGTTTTCCTACAGCACCATCCGGCACTGGACGTACCGCAGCAAGCAACCACCCGCGCACTGGCCTCAGCCCGTCAAAATCAACACCTCGCTGCGCTACCGCGTCGCCGATCTGGAGAACTGGGTCGCCCGCATCGGGCAACCGGATCACGCCACAGGCGAAGGCGCTGCAACGCCCATCACCCTGCCGCAGCCAGCGCGCCGGGGGCGACCGCGCAAGGGCCACAGCCTGCAGGAGCTTTGACATGGCGCCCCTGCGCACGCCGCAGGCCGCCCGTGTCCGTCTGTCTGCAGTGCTCCAGCAAGCGCTGGGCGCGCATGACCAGTGGTTGTTCGATCTGCAAGGCTGGCAAGACAGGGCGCAGGCGGCGCGTCGTGCCCGCACGTCGTTCAATGCGCCCAAGCCACGCGTCCCGCCGCCGCTCCTGATCCAGGCCAGCACCGGGCTGGGCAAGTCCTACCAGATCGCGCAGATCGCAGCACAACGCCAGACGCCCCTGCTGTTCCTGACTGCCACCAGAGACTTGCGGGACGCATTCGTTGCCGCCGTGGGCCAGGCAGGCGGGCAGGCGCAAGCCTACTCGGGCCGTGCCCACGCCCCAGGACAGCCGCATCATTGCCAACGCATTGAGGACGGGCGCAGTCTGGCCGCCAAGCGCCGCATTCAGCAACCGCTACTGTGCCGTCGCTGCAAACATGGCTTGCGCGAACAGCGCGATTTCTACCGGGCCGTCGGATCAGATCGGCAACTCGCGCGCATCCAGAGCGTCATCGAGAGCGCCGGGTTCCACGAAGAGATCGAGCGCACCACTGCCTGCAACTGGATAGCGCACCAGCGAGACACCCGCAGCGCACCCATTGTCGCCGCGCACTACGCCAGCTTCTCCAGCGCGCTGGCCCAGTGGCGCCAACCCATCTTGAGCGCAGACGACCTCAACCCTCCCGATCTGCCCCGCCTGATCGTGATCGATGAAACGCCGCCACTGGCCCAGACCGTCACCATCACCAGCGAGGACATTGCGCAATGGTCGGCACAACTGGGGCCAGCGATCGAACGCGCCCGAGCCGATCAAACAAAAGCGGAACTGCTCCTGCGCATGGCGGAGCGCGAAGAATCCAGGAAGCTGGCCCAGGCCGACATCAAGGACGCAAACAGGCGTCTTGCGTCTTGCAAGGCGGCGCAAGACTTGCTCCCCTTGCTGGCGCACTGGATCGCAGAGAGCGCCCACGCCGCTGATGACCGCCCTATCGACCCGCAGCCAGGCGTCCAGCAGTGGGCGCAGGATCGCCTCGTCACTATCCAGGACGGCGCAGCGCTGTGGGAAGCGGCGCACATCGACAGTCGCCACAACGCGGGAGACTGGGTTATTCCCTTGCGCGCAGCCGCCGCACTGGGGTTCAGTCTGCGACTGGACAGCGCATTTGCCCGATCCGGGAGCATCCAATGTGTTGCACCCACGCCATTGGGTGAAGCAATCGCTTCAGGCAAGCACCCTGTATTGCTGCTGGATGCCACGGCACCGCGCATCATCCAACATATCGTGCGCGCGCATGGCGGAACAGTCGAGGAAATACGCGTCAAGCAAAACCTGCACCTCAATATCTACGCCGACACGCCACGCTTGCGCAAGGACATCCGCAGCAACCAGGAAGCCTTGCAACAGCGCGTCACCGAAGTCCGCGCCGCGCGGCAACTGGCGGCTGATGAGCAGATGACCGATGCACAACACATCGGCGTCCTGACCTTTGAGCCCGTTGCCGAACGGCTGGGCGGCATGGCGCGCAGGGTTGGTCACTGGTTTGCACATGAACGCGGCACCAATGCCTTTGAGGACAGAGATTTGGTGGTGTTTGGTGAACCGCTCGAACATCCGCATGCGCAGCGGGCGAATTATCTCGGTGAGCGCGCTATGGCGCTTGCAGCCGGAGCCGCAGAAACAGACTGGCCTCGCTGGGACGCCGCGCGCGCGCCAGCGGTCTTCCAGGGCCGACGCTCGGCGATCCGCCTGCCGACGCACCCTGCGCTGCGCGACTGGGCGGCAGACCAGTTCCGCCAGCGACTGCTGCAGGCTGTTGGCCGCGTGCGCGCCGTCTCAAGCCAGGAAACCCGTACCGTCTGGCTCTGGGCTGCGTCGGCTATCGTGGTGGACTGGGAAGCGCAAACGGGCATTGCACCGCAATGGCGCGCGTCGCCAGCCGAGTTTCGGCACAACAAGGGGCGGGGATTGGGCACACAGGCCGCCAACACCGCAAAGGAGCAAGCCACATTGCGCAAGCTCGTCGAAGCCTTCCGAGTCGCCTTGGCAGGCGGCGTCGTGCCGTCCAGGCGAGTTTGCGCGGTCACGATGCGCCCCGAGGCTTACGCCAAACATCGGGATTCAGCGCTTCGTCTGGCCTTGCACGACATGCCGCAAGCAACACTGCGGCGACTGGCTGGACTGAAGGACAGGCGTGCAGAATGGGCGATCCGTGTTGCGTTGCAGGAAATCGCAAGGCTGAACACGACTGTGCCGAATTCCCAAGTGGAACCACCAACACCTCAAAAATCGACGGCTTGATGGAACTGGTACCGTCTATAGCTATAAGAATATCTATAGCTATAGACGGTACCAGTCTCCTGAACCCAAAAAAACAAAAAGCAGGGGCAAGGAAACATTTCAACCAACGGCATCTGCGAGCTTCGTCGCAGACCAAGACAAAAGCAGCGAACGAAGAAATTCCGCCACTGTTTTTTTCTTTGCCCCTTGCCTGTGCGCCGCCACAGGCGGGTGCAGTTTGTGTCGATTTTTCCTTGCCCCTGCTTTTGACTTTGCGCCGCCGCAGGCGGGTGCTTTTGCACTGCGTGCGGCGCTTCCGCCGGTTACCGCGCCGCGAGCAGGGTATGCAGTAGCGCTACCGCGATGACCAAGCCCCATCCACCGGTAGCCCAGAGACGGAACAGCTTCGACCCGGACTCAGACCAGACTACCGACAGCAGCCCCATCGTGCAGACCACGGCAACCAGCAACCACCCCATCAGCGGCAAGACCACCGCGTTGAACATGGCCCCAGCGAGAAACACCAGCGCCAGGGTGAGCATGCCCAACAACGTCGGCATCACCACCGCCCGCATTTTCAGCGCCGCAGCCGCCTGCTCCATGGCGTTGGTTGCCACGAGGACTGCGCGGGCATCTGTGGCGGCCTGCGCCGAACGGATGACGCCGCTCAACGCATCATGAAGCGCCTTTTCTCCGTTGCGTAGCGCCGCGCTGACGCCGGTTGCGGCATCTTCCTTGACCGCACCCGAGAGCTTCTTGAACAGCGCTGCATGCCGATCTGCCGCATCATTGACGGCCTCTGCTGCACGGGAACCCGAGGCGGCAATGGCCGAGGCCATCCGTTCCGTGGCTTTGCTGGCGGCGGCGTCGAGCTTTGCCGGAACGCTCTCCAACGACTGCACCCGTTCCACCGCACCGACAACCGACAGGGCTGCCGTTTCGGTGCGCAGCATCAGTGCGGCCATTTCCCAGATCGGATCGTCCGCGCTCCACTGCGCGTCCACCGCCAGGCGCAGCGCTGTTTCCTTCACGTCGGGTTGCAGACTGGATAACACCTTATCGCGTGCGTTCATGTCAAACCTCCAAAGCAGGGAAAAGCGGGGCCAGCGCGCGGCGCGCCGACGCCACCCAGCGGGCGAGCACGCTGCGCGTATGCAGATGCAGCACATGAGGCTGGGCCTGCAGCAGCGCCGAATACGGCTTCGCGTGATTGAGCACCTCTGTGAATGCGTCTCTGGGCTTGAGCGCTGGAAACACCGCTTCATGCCCCGCGTACTGCTTGCGATGCACGTCATACCAACTGGACTCTTCCGGCTTCATATCGAATGCTGGATAGAGCACCATGCGGTTACCCGGATCGATCACTGACAGCAGCCCGGATGCCAGAGACTCCTGGAGCGCATCGGAGCAAGCCTGCCCTTTCCCGAGTGAGAACGTCGCGGCCAGGCGATAGCCCAGGGCATCGGCCATGTCGCGCAGAATTTCAGCTTGCTGATCGAGAGTCTGGGAAGCATTGGCGGGCAAATTGAGCACGACGCTGTCTGCCGTGTTGTTCTCCAGCCAGATGCCAAAACGTCCCATCACGGCATCCGCCTCGCTGGGATCGTTCAAGTTCAGATAGACCGACTCCATTCGAGCATCGCCTGCAAAACGACTGGCCACGTCTTTGTTGTTATCGCCATCCACGAGCGCCAGTGTGGTATTGCGGGACAGCAGCCAGTCGGTCACGACCGAGGCCACCACGGATTTGCCTACGCCGCCCTTGTCGCCATGGGAGAAGTAAATCGTCTTCGTTGTCATGATGCGTGCTCCGTTCAGATTTCTGGAATGGGAGAGATGGAATCAGCGGGCTTGCCCAAGCGGACAAACCGCTCCTGCGTCGGCCTGACGTCTTGGGGCTTGGCAGGTGTCTCGGGCGGTATGGGCCTGAGCTTGCCCGCCGCCAGGGCCGCGCGTGCGCCACGCATGGAAATGCGCAATCGCTCGCCTAGGACACGCGCCTGAACGCTCTGGTCAACGTCGGGCAAGCTCCATCCCAAGTCTGGCGCCAAGGCCGTTGCAATGTCTCCCCATGACCAGCCGGTGCCACGCAGTCGGTCGATCTTGTCGGCCCAAGATGCCACTTGCGCGGTGTACCGGGGTGGTGCTGCTTTGAGTAGGGTGTCGATTCCCATGTTCTTTCTCCAATGAAGCGAGCACATGCCCGCAATTGGATATGCGTAAGGGCGGCACGATTTGTTGCGCATCGGTGGCGAGTGTCGGCGCGCATCGTGGAATCGAGGGCGGAAACGAGCAGACCTGGCGGGTTCAGGTGCCTTGCGTTGCGCGATTTGCACCGCACTATGATGAAAAAGCTCGTTATCCGACGAGGCATGCCGTTAGGTGACGACCGTCATCAGGATGCGCCGTTTGAAAATAAGTGCAGGGTAGGGGGCCGTCCCCACAAGCCTCGAAAACCTGCGCACTGGCGTGCTTGTTTTTCTGCGTTTGTGCGCTCGTCCCCACCTGCTCAGGCTCCGCCCGAGACCCGAAGGGCAGCGTTCTCGGCTGCGCCTTGAACGCCAAAGTCAAAGGCAACTGCAAAGGCAACAGCAGGGGCAAGGAAAGCATCGCCCACCTGAGCGCCCGGTACGCATCGCGCTTTGCCGCCCCCGGCGCATATCCCGGTATCCCCACCCTTTCGGAGATGCCGAAATGCAATCCAATCCAGGCGACCTGATCGCCTTCCAGTTTGAATCCACCGCCGTGCGCGTGCAGGTGGATGACGCGGGCCTGCCGTGGTTCAGCGCCAGCGATGTCTGCTCCATTTTGGGGTTCGGCAATTCGCGTCAGGCGCTCGAATCGCACGTCGATCTTGAGGATGTCCAGAAACTGGACACCCTTACGGCGGGTGGTCGCCAGCGTCAGAACCACATCAACGAGTCGGGTGTTTACGCCCTGATCCTCGGCAGCCGCAAACCCGAAGCCAAGCGCTTCAAGCGCTGGGTGACCAGCGAAGTCCTACCCGCGATCCGCAAGACCGGCACCTACTCGGTTCACCCGACCCTGGTGGACATCCAGCGGCAGGCTCGCGCACAACGCGGGTTGACCGACAACCTGGAAACCCGTGTAGCTGCGCTGATCGGAGTGCAGCAGATGATCGCTGCGGTGCCCGGCGTGAAGACGTCGATGGCCGCCGCCGTCGCCCTGAGCGTGATCGAGCGCGAAACCGGCCTGCACCTGGACGGCTTTCGGGCGGCGCTGCCTCGGAACTCCGAGCCGATGGCGACGATGAACGCGACCGCCGTCGGGCGCGCGATTGCCGAGCCTGCCGTCACCACCAACCGGCTGCTGGAGCGCCTGGGCCTGCAACGGCGCAATGCGCGGGGCGAATGGGAACTCACCGAGGCGGGCAAGCTGCATGGCGAAGCCTATCCCTACAGCAACGGCAAGCACTCGGGCTACCAGATTCTGTGGAAACCGTCCGTGGTCGCCATTCTGGCCGAGCCCGAATTCGAGTTGTATCTGCAATGAAGCCCCAACTCACACCACCCACCTCGCGGGGCGTCGCAAGAGGCCCCAAGCGCAAGGTTTCCGAATGGGGCTGGCTGACCGGCTTCGATCTACAGCAGGCCTGGGGCATCGGCAGCAAGCCTGCGAATCCAGGCATGCCCGCAAAGCGCAGGCCGACAAAGCGCGTCGCAAAGCGTTTTGCCGCCCCTCGCACATAACCGATCAAGCAACCCTCACAAAGGAGAATCCTCATGGCTCAAGCCAACCCTTATCTCAATGCCCGCCGCGAGTGGGACGAGCGCTACGGCGATCAAATCTCCCGTGCCCGCTCGTGGCGCATCGCCGCCATCGCCGCGCTCTCCGTGGCCGCCGTCGCCGTGGCGGGCGTGGCCTACATCGGCGCGCAGAGCAAGATCAAACCCTTCGTGGTCGCCATCGACAAGATGGGCAGCCCGATCGCCGTGGCGCAGCCCAGCAACGGCTCAGGCGTGACCCAGCGGATCATCGAGGCGCAACTGGCCAACTGGATTGTCAACACCCGCATGGTGCTGCCCGACCAGACCGCGCAGCAGAACCTGCTCAATCGCAGCTACGCGATGCTGTCGAGCAACGCGGCCAGCACCGTGAGCGACTGGTTCAAGGCGAACAGCCCGTTTGGCGCCGCCTACACCGTCAACCCGCAGGTCAACAGCGTGTTGCCGACCGGGGCCAATACCTATCAGGTGAACTGGACGGAGGTCAAAGCCACCCCAGGCCAGAACAGCACGACGACCCACTGGAAAGCCCAGATCACGGTCGGCGTGGACGCCAAGCTGGCCGACAAGCCGCAAGTCATGCTGGACAACCCACTGGGCATCTTCATTCAGTCCCTCAACTGGACGCAGAGCGTGTCCTGATCCACCCCATTTCCATCTCACCCGGAGTGATTCCCATGAAACGCACCCTTCTTGCCGCCGCCCTGTCGGCCTCTTTCCTTGCCCCTGCCTTTGCAGCAGGCACGATTCCCCCGGTCGGCACGCCCGACAACGGGCGGACCAGCCATGAACTGGTGAACCAGACTCCGCCTGTGCCACTGTCCTACCGCGCCACCGACGCCGCTGCGCAGCAGTGGCTGCAAACCGGGGTGGCGAACGACATCATCGGCACCAACGGCCAGGTCATGTACGCCTACGGGCAGAGCCGCCCAACCATCACCTGCGCGCCGCTCCATGTCTGCGTCATCAACCTCCTGCCTGGCGAGCACATCACTAGCCTGAGCATCGGTGACAGCGTGCGCTGGCTGGTGCAGCCGACCAACGCAGGAGATCGGCCTGTGGTCATCGTCAAGCCGACGCAGGCCGGGCTGGTCACCAACCTGGTCGTGACGACCGACGCCGGGCGGGTCTATTACATGACCCTGAAAAGCGACGCCCACGACTATGTGCCGCTGGTCGGCTACTACGACCCGCAGCAACTCGTCATCAATATGCAGCAGCAGGCCGCCCAGGCGCGCGCCGCCGAGCAGGCCAAAGCTGAAGCGAAGAAACAGGCCGTGGTTGCGCCGCTGGGTGACATCGACCCCGCCAAGCTGGACTTCGACTTCACCTGCAAGGCGGACAACGGCGACAACGACACCAGCATGCTGCCCGTGCGCGTGTTCGCCGGAGGCGGTCACACCTACCTGCAAATGCCGCAATCGATGAAGTTCACCGATGCGCCTGCGGTGTTCAACACCAGCAACGGGGCCACCGAACTGATGAACAGCCGCCTGGTGCATGGCTACTACGTCATCGACGGCCTGCCGAGCAAATTCAATCTGACGCTGGGTGTCGGCAAGGATGCCCGCACGGTGGTCTGCCAGCACGGCGGGCAGGACAGCGGGTTCTTCGGCTGGGCGCGTTAAGCCACAGTCCACAACACACAAGGGGCATTCATGATGGTTGACGAAAACAGCAAGCCCGCGGGCTCGATCGAGGGGGCGCCTTCTGCCGCGCTTCCGCCCATCGCCGACGTGATCGGGCCTGGGAAGACCGCCAAAGAGGGCAAAGGCAAAGGCATGAAGCTCAAGGCCGAGCCCAAGCAGGGCAAGCGCCTGTCCAAGAAAAGCAAGACGATGATGTTCGGCGGGTTGACCGTGCTCAGCGCGTTGATCCTGATCGGTATCGCCACGTCGGGCAACAAGTCCGCGCCTTCGGACGGCTTGTCGGCCAGCAGCACCGATCAGGTTGGCATGAGTGCCGCGCCGACGCCGACCGCATCTCAGTCCAGCGCCTTTGCCGTGCGTGGAGTCGGCGGCGTCGTGCCGGCTGTGGCCGCGTCAACACCCGCGCTGGCAGCCAGCGGGGCAGGGGATGCGCTGGCCCATCCGCAGGGGGTGACGCTGCAACCCGGTCAGTCCACGGCCCTGACGCCCGCACAGAAATATCACCAGTGGCTTGTCGAGCAACACTACAAGCGTCTGGAAGGTCTTGTGCTGGCGGACCAAAGCGCGCACCTCTCCGAGACCGGCGTCGGCGGCAAGGGCCTGATGCAAACCGCAGGAGCGAGCCGGACTCAGACCAGCCCGGAAGACCTGCTCGCGATGCAACGCAAACTGGCGCAGGACATGGCGCAGAATCCGCAGGCCGCGAATGACCCCAACGTGCGCCAGTTGCTGGCCTCGCTGGGTGGCATGAATGGCATGAATGGCATGGGGGGCGCGGGCGCGCAATCTGGCAATCAAAGCTTCCTGAACGCCCAGCAGAACCAGGCTGACAACGGCTATCTACAGGCCGCCGTGCAGCCCAAGGCGTCCAATCACGAACTGTTCGCCGGTTCGGTCATCCCCGCCGTTCTGCAAACCGGGATCGACAGTGACCTGCCCGGCACGATTACCGGCATGGTCCGGCAGACCGTGTACGACAGCCTGAATCCCAGCGTTGTCCTGATCCCGCAAGGCACCAAGATCATCGGCGCGTACAGCAGTGATGTGGCCTATGGCCAGAGCCGCGTACTGGTGGCCTGGAACCGGCTGATCTTCCCGAACGGGTCGATGATCGACCTGAAAGGCATGGTCGGCGCGGACGGGCAGGGTGAGAGCGGACTGCACGACCAGGTGGACAACCACTATGCGCGGATCTTCGGCAGCGCCATTCTGATGAGCATGCTGGGGGTCGGCGCGCAGTTGAGCCAGCCACAGACCGGCAACGCGCTCACCACACCGAGCGCCAGCCAGCAGGCAGCGGGAGCCCTTGCGCAGCAGATCAACACCGTCGGTACGAACCTGCTCAACAAGAACCTGAACATCCAGCCGACGCTCAACATCCGGCCAGGCTACACGTTCAATGTGCTGGTGAACCGGACGATGATTCTGCCGCCGTACGCCGGGGGGTGATGGCAATGCATCGTCGGGATAGCGGCAGAAGCAATCCCGACGATGAGATCTTTTTGACCGCCACAGCCAGCAGATCAAGTGCCTGACGCTGGTCGATGAGTACACGCGAGAATGCCTGGTCGTTGATGTGGCCGGGTCGATCCATTCGCGCAGCGTGATCGAGATACTGACCCGCATCATCAGCGACCGAGGGGCACCGCGCTGCCTGCGCTCGGACAATGGTCCGGAATTCGTCTCGCGCGCGTTGCTGCAATGGATAGTGGATCAGGGCATCGAGACCGTACTGATCGACCCGGGCAAGCCCTGGCAGAACGGCACGACCGAGAGTTTTAACGGTAAGCTGCGCGACGAGTGCCTGAACCTGGAGTGGTTCCGCAACAGGACCGAGGAACGCATCGTGATCGAGGACTGGCGCCAGCACTACAAGACCGTCAGACCGCATTCCAGTCTGAGCTATTTGACACCGCAGCAGGCCGCCCAAGTCACTGCGGCAGGATTACTAACCGAAGCTAGATTGCAAATCCCGGTGGGGTGAAAAATCCGAGCAGGTCACTGCCACAACGGACTCAACGAAACATGAATCGGTCTCAATCAGATCCGGCATGCATTGCGTCGGCTATCAAGTCCTACGACGTCCGCGATTTTTTCCGGTATCCAGAGCGAACGGGATTCCAACTGTCGCCCGGCGGGAGCCACTTGTCCTTTCTCGCCGTCCATGTGG
>NZ_MEGQ01000041.1:0-24478 GCF_001725585.1 Thiomonas sp. SCN 64-16
ACTTTCCCACCGCGTCGCTCGGTTCGTCGCAAGCGCCGACCGACGCCGTGGAAAAGTCTCCCAGCGCCTCGAACACAAAAATCCGGACAGTCCCGGCCGCTGAATCAATGTCCGTCCCTAACCCGGGACAAACCGTATCGGGCACAGTAAATATCACTCCCCTGACGACTTTTTATTTGTATACGGCACTAGCACTAGCCAACATAAGCTTCGACATTACTACAGCATCGCAAAGTGCTCCGCCTCCGGGAGTTCTTCAGACCATGAGTTCCCCAAGCTTCTCTACAACTTATGAAATGGCTGTTTCTAAAATCGAGAATAGCTTGACGCAGGTTCTCAGCCAATATGGCATAAACGGCGCTACGTTCGATTCAGTCACGCAAACCTTTGTCACAAATGGCACGGGCATTGACGGATTTTTTGACGCCTACCCTCTCACTGTCCCGAACACCAATTCGATCGCACTCGGCAACCTGGGAAACTACCTCCTTCAATTGCAAATGCCCACGACCAAAGGTGAAACATACATCCTAAGCGGTACCGCAACGACTACCCAGGGCAGCGGCAGCACCTCAGACACGAGTAACTCAAACGGATTAGGCAGCAGTTCGGGCCAAACAGATGCGACCTCCTGCTTCAATTCCAAATATCTGCAAAACGGGAACACCATCAATCTGGTTTACGGTTCTACTGATAGCCAGGGCAATTCATCCACAATCACGGAAGCACACAGTATTTCTGGGCCTACCAACTTTAATGGGCAATCTGCGTGGCAAGATCAAGAAACTGAAAGCGGGATCAATAGCGCATCCACGACGAATTACTTGATCGACCAAAACAACCAAATCGGAATATATTCTATAGTTATGGGCGGTTACACCACAACTTATTCTCCATACTATGGCTTCATCGATTTCACAACAAAATTGGGGCAGAGTTATGAATACAATCTTTCGTACACCAGCAATGGAAACGCAGTTCCCATGACTCAAACTGTAACCACTACCTTCAATGGCATGAAGAGTGCTCAGGTTCCTGCTGGAAATTTCAACGTCTGTGAATTCACTGCAAACTACGCCTACCAAAATTCGGCGCTATCCGCCGAGAATTACCAGGTCGTTCAGGATATCGCGGTCGGCTCCGCTGATCACTAAAACTCGATGACAATTCTTTTATCCCGCGATCTAACTGCTATCAAAGGAGCGCCCTATGTTGTTGATATGGAGCGGTTTAAGTGCATTAATTCCTCTGGCCATGATCGTCAGTGGAATTTTTGGTCAATATTTCAGTAAATTCTATTTTTAGACCGCATTTCTATTCGTCAAGTCATTGGACGATTAGACTGGTTCTTTTGCTCTCTGCATTGGCGAACTGGATGATTGATCTCAGGGTCAAGCCGCAAAAGGGAAGATTGTTTATCGATAAAGAAACTGAAAATCAAATTCTCCTCAAAAAGGAAGCATTATTTTTATTTCAGCCAGGTTTTGGCATGATCTTTTCATCTTCGGGGCAATAGTGACTTTCTTTATAAAAACTTTTAATCCCATAGCCTGATAATTTAATACAGCTTATCAGTTCATACCATCCCATTTCTGCGAACAAATAAAATTCGCTGCGCTATTGGAAATAAATATGATGCCGAACGCCGTCCTCCTATCTACACTTCTTTCTTTCGGGCTTTTAAATTGCGCCAATGCCGGATTCGTTGACGTTCCACCACAACAATTGCAAGGTTATCTCGAAAAAAATGCAAAGGTAGTCGTTTTATTTGACAGTTCCGACCCAAAATGTACCGCATGCGAGCCAGCAGATGGCGGTCCTTTCAAATCCTTGAGTAATGACTATGGAACTTCAATTCAATTCGTTCGGGTACGCTGGCCTTCGCCTTGGTGGAAATTTCCGCCCGCAATGAGTGCGTTTTTCAAGCAGGCGAATATTATGGGCATCCCCGCAGTGGTTGGGATTGAAGACAGCCGTCCGGTTTTCGTCGCGGCAGGACGTATGGAGAACACGGATGCCGCTCGGAAGAAAATCGCGTCGGCAATGGGGGCTGTATCCACAAAGCAAAAGTAGTAAGCCGCAGCTTTTGCCTCTCTTGGATTCAGCACTCCACGATATTCACGGCCAGGCCGCCGCGGGCGGTTTCTTTGTATTTGGTCTGCATATCGGCACCGGTTTCGCGCATGGTCTTGATGACCTGATCGAGCGAAACGATGTGGCGACCGTCGCCGTGCAGGGCCATGCGCGCGGCGTTGAGCGCCTGCACCGAAGCGATGGCGTTGCGTTCGATGCAGGGCACTTGCACCAGCCCGCCAACGGGGTCGCAAGTCAGGCCGAGGTGGTGTTCCATGCCGATTTCCGCGGCGTTTTCCACCTGTTCGGGTGTGCCGCCGATGACAGCGCAGAGCGCACCGGCAGCCATGGAGCAGGCCACGCCCACCTCCCCCTGGCAGCCGACCTCGGCGCCGCTGATCGAGGCGTTTTCTTTGTAGAGCAGGCCGATGGCGCCCGCGGTGAGCAGGAAGTCGGCCACGCCCGCCTCGCTCGCGTCTGGGACGAAGCGGGTGTAGTAGTGCAGCACGGCGGGGATGATGCCCGCAGCGCCGTTGGTCGGCGCGGTGACCACGCGACCGCCCGCGGCGTTCTCTTCATTGACGGCCAGGGCGAAGAGATTGACCCAGTCGATGACTTGGAGCGGATCGCTCAGCGGCGTTGGCGGCATCGGCAGCGCGGAGGCATCAGTCAGCGCAGCGCCGTCTGCGCCGCTCAGGGTGCGATAGAGCTTGGGCGCACGGCGCCGCACATGCAGCCAGCCGGGCAGTTCGCCTTCGGTGGCGCAGCCATGCGCGACGCAGGCTTGCATGACCTGCCAGATGTGCTGCAGGTCACGGTTGATTTCGACATCGCTGCGCCAATGCTGCTCGTTGCGGCGCATGACGTCCGCGATGCTGAGTTGGTGCGCACGACTGAGTTCCAGCAGCTCTGCCCCGCTGTGAAACGGCAGGGGCAGCACGGTGGTGTCGGGCGCGATGCGTTTTTGCTTTTCGCCATCGGCCGCGACGTCTTCGCTCACCACGAAGCCGCCGCCCACGGAGTAGTAGATCCGCTGATCAATCAGCGCGCCAGCAGCGTCATGGGCAGAAAACCGCAGGCCGTTGGCATGCAGCGGCAACTGCTCGAGCGCGAAAAACACGATGTCGCGCGCGGGGTCGAAGTCCAGCGCTTGCGTGCCGAGCAGGTCGAGCCGGTGCGTGGTCTGCAGCGCCGCGATGCGCGCGGCAATGGCGTCCACGTCCACGGTATCGGGCTGCTCGCCCATCAGACCGAGGATGACCGCCTTGTCGGTGCCATGACCCTTGCCCGTAGCGCCCAGTGAGCCATAGAGCGCGCATTCCAGTCGGGCGACGCGGGACATAAGTTGGCTGCTTTGCAGATGCAGGGCGAACAGTCGCGCAGCCCGCATCGGCCCCACGGTATGCGAACTGCTGGGGCCGATGCCTACCTTGAACAGATCGAACACGGAGACGGCCATGACGTCTCCTTCAGATCAAGCCTGCGCCGTGCAGGCCGCGATGAGATCGGCGGCGAAAGCATCGACCGATTCCGGCGTAGTGTCCCAGGCGCACATCAGGCGGCAGCCGCCGTCGGCGATGAATTCATAGAAGCGCCAGCCCTGGCCGTGCAGGGTATCGATGACGGCCCGCGGCAGATGGGCGAACACCGCGTTGGCCTCGGGCGGATGCATCACCCGTACGCCGGGCACCTCATGGATGGCAGCATAAAGACGCTGCGCCATGGCGTTGGCATGGCGGGCGTGACGCAGCCAGTTGTCGTTTTCCAGCATGCCCAGCCAGGGCGCGGAAATGAAGCGCATCTTAGAGGCGAGCTGCCCGGCCTGCTTCACGCGCCAGGCGAAATCGGCGGACAGCTCGCGGTCGAAAAACACCACGGCTTCGCCCACGGGCAGACCGTTCTTGGTGCCGCCGAAGCACAGCACGTCCACCCCGGCGCGCCAGGTGATGTCGCTCGGATGACAGCCCAGCGTGGCCACGGCGTTGGCGAACCGCGCCCCGTCCATGTGCAGCTTGAGATGGTGGCGCTTGGCCATGGCGGCAATGGCTCGCACCTCTTCGACGCTATACACCGTGCCCAACTCGGTGGCCTGGGTGATGGAGACGACCTTGGGCTTGGGCGAATGGATGTCGCTGCGCTTGGTGGCCAGAAAGTCGATGGCCTCGGGCGTGAGCTTGCCGCGCCGCGCCTGCGCGCTTTCAGCCTCGGTGATCAGCAGCTTGGAGCCGCCGGAGAAAAATTCCGGACAGCCGCATTCATCGGTTTCGATATGCGCCACCGGGGTGCAGATCACTGCGTGATAGCTCTGGCACATGGCGGCCAGCGCCAGCGAGTTGGCCGCGGTGCCGTTGAACACGAAGTACACGTCGCAATCGGTCTGGAACAGATCGCGCAGCCGGTCGGAGACGCGGTGCGTCCAGCCATCGTCGCCATACGCCGGCTGATGGCCCGAGGCATTGGCCTGCAGCAGCCAGTGCAGGGCTTCGGGACAGATGCCGGCGTAGTTATCGCTAGCGAAATGCTGGCGGAGTTCAGGGGGGTGCATGGTGCGTCTTTTTAGATGTAGTCGCTGATGGGCAGGCAGGCGCACTGCAGGTTGCGGTCGCCCCAGGCGTTGTCCACCCGGCCCACCGGCGGCCAGTATTTGTTGGCCTTCAAGGCGGAAATCGGAAAGGCGGCCTCCTCGCGGCTGTGGGCATGGGCCCAATCCGCGCCGAGCACGCTCGCTGCGGTGTGCGGGGCGGCCTTCAAAGGATTGTCCTCACGAGGCCATTCCCCTTTTTCCACCCGGGCAATCTCGGCGCGGATGGCGATCATGGCGTCGATGAAGCGGTCGAGCTCGGCCAGCGACTCGCTCTCGGTCGGCTCGATCATCAGCGTGCCCGGCACCGGGAAGCTCATGGTCGGTGCGTGAAAACCGTAGTCCATCAGGCGCTTGGCGACATCTTCGTTGCTGATGCCGGTGGCATCCTTCAGCGGACGCAGATCGAGAATGCATTCATGCGCCACGCGGCCGTTCTCGCCGGTGTAGAGCACCGGATAGTGGTCCTTGAGCTTTTCGGCGATGTAGTTGGCCGACAGAATGGCCACGCGGCTGGCCTGCGTCAGCCCGTCCGCGCCCATCATGCGCATATACATCCACGAAATCGGCAGCACGCTGGCATTGCCCAATGGCGCTGCGCTCACTGCCCCCACCGCTTCAGGGCGGTCCACTCCCGCAGTGCGATGCACTGGCAGGAACGGGGCGAGGTGGGCGCGCACGCCGATCGGCCCCACGCCGGGGCCGCCGCCGCCGTGCGGAATGCAGAAGGTCTTGTGCAGATTCAGGTGCGACACATCCGCACCGAACTCGGGCGGGCTGGCCAGGCCGACCAGCGCGTTCATATTGGCGCCGTCCACATACACCTGCCCGCCATACTGGTGGATGATGTCGCAGATGGCGCGCACTTCGGTCTCGAACACGCCGTGCGTACTCGGGTAGGTGATCATGCACGCGGCGAGCTGGTCGGCATGCTGCTCGGCCTTGGCGCGCAGATCGGCCAGATCGACGTTGCCCTGCGCATCGCAGGCGGTGACGACCACCCTCATGCCCGCCATCTGCGCAGACGCCGGGTTGGTGCCGTGGGCCGAAGAGGGAATCAGGCAGACATCGCGATGCCCTTCACCCCGGCTGGCGTGATAGGCGCGAATGACCAGCAGCCCTGAGTACTCGCCCTGCGACCCGGCGTTGGGCTGCAGGCACATGGCGTCGTAGCCCGTGGCGGCACACAGCCATTGTTCGAGCTGCTGCGCCAGTTGGGTGTAGCCGCGGGTTTGGTCTGCGGGCGCAAAGGGGTGAATGGCGGCGAACTCAGGCCAGGTGATGGGCGTCATCTCGCTGGTGGCGTTGAGCTTCATGGTGCACGAGCCCAGCGGAATCATGGCGCGGTCGAGCGCGATGTCCTTGTCGGCCAGACGGCGCAGGTAGCGCAGCATTTCAGTCTCGCTGCGATAGCGATGGAACACCGGATGGGTGAGGAATGCGCTGACTCGGGTCAGTTGCTGCGGCCAGCGCGGCGCCACACCCTTTTCTGCGGCGGCAAACAGCGCTTCATTCTGCGTCACGCCGAAGCAGGCCAGGATGTCGGCCAGATCGCCGCGGGTCACGGTTTCGTCCAGCGACACCGCGACATGCTGCGCGCCGATACGGCGGAAGTTGATGCCCCGCTTCAGCGCAGCGGCATGCACCTCTTCAGTGCGCGCGCCGGTGTGTACCGTCAGGGTGTCGAAGAACTGGGCGTTGAGCACCGGTAGGCCGACCTGCTCCAGCCCCTGCGCTAGCAATACGGTGTAGGCATGCACCCGCTGGGCGATGCGCTTGAGGCCCTCGGGGCCGTGATACACCGCGTACATGCTGGCCAGCACGGCGGGCAACACCTGCGCGGTGCAGATATTGCTCGTGGCTTTTTCGCGGCGGATGTGCTGCTCGCGGGTTTGCAGCGCCAGGCGGTAAGCCGGTTGTCCATGCGCGTCCTGGCTCACGCCGACGAGACGGCCGGGCATCGAGCGCTTGAGGGCGTCGCGCACCGCCAGATAACCGGCGTGCGGGCCGCCCAGCCCCAGCGGCAGACCGAAACGCTGCGTGGTGCCGCAGGCGATGTCGGCCCCGAGTTCACCCGGCGACATCAGCAGGGTGAGCGCCAGGAGATCGGCCGCCACCACGACCAGCACGCCTTTGGCCTTGAGCGCGGCGATGCGTTCGCGGTCGTCGCGCACGGTACCGTCCACGCCCGGGTATTGCAGCAGCACGCCGAAATACTCACCCTCCAGCGCCTCGTCCACCGCGCCGGTAACGACCTCGATGTCCAGCGGCGCGGCGCGGGTGTGCAGCACTTCGAGGGTTTGCGGCAGCACATCGTCAGCGACGAAAAAGCGCTGCGATTTGGCGGGCGACTTGCTCGAACGCAGCGCCAGGGTCATGGCCTCGGCGGCGGCGGTGGCCTCGTCGAGCATGGAGGCGTTGGAAACATCCATGCCGGTGAGATCGGCCACCAGGGTTTGGAAGTTGAGCAGCGCCTCCAGCCGCCCCTGGCTGATCTCCGGCTGATACGGCGTGTACGCGGTGTACCAGGCCGGGTTCTCCAGCACATTGCGCTGAATGACGCCGGGCATCAGGGCGTTGTAATAGCCCTGGCCGATATAGCTGCGCATCACCCGGTTGCCGCTGGCGATGCCGCGCAACTCGCTCAGCGCCTGAGCTTCGTCGATGGCCGCCGGCAAATCGAACGCCTGCTTGCGACGGATAGCTGCAGGGATCACCGCGCTCATCAAACCCGACAGATCTTCAGCGCCCAGCGCCGACAGCATGTGCTGCTGCTCTGCCGCATCGGGGCCGATGTGACGGCGCTGGAAGGCCTGCGCATCTTCAAGATCGCGCAGCGCGGGTTGGGTGGACATCAACATGCGTATCTCCGGAAAGGCAGGTGTGTTCAGGCGTTCTTGAGCAGTTCGGCGTAGGCGGCTTCGTCCATGAGGCCGTCGAGCTGGCTCGGATCAGACAGCTTGATGCGGAAAAACCAGCCGCTGTCTTGCGGGTCGGAGTTGGCGAGCGACGGATCGGCGCGCAGGGTCTCATTGACCTCGGTCACTTCGCCCGAAACCGGGCTGAATACATCGGCCGCCGCCTTCACCGACTCGACCACGCCCACGGTGTCGTGCGCGGCGTAGGTCTTGCCCACTTCGGGCAGATCGACGAACACCACGTCGCCCAGCGCATCTTGCGCATGCGGGGTGATGCCCACGGTGGCGACGCCAGCGGCATCGACGCGAATCCATTCATGGTCGGGGGTGAATTTCAGGCTCATGGAAAACTCCAGATATCAAAAAGGGAATCAAATTAGACGCGGCAAGGCATCAAGGCTGCAATCGCGCCATCAACCACGCCAATAGCGGTGCGGCACAAACGGCATGGGTTGCAACTGCATGGGCACGGCACGGCCGCGCACCTGGGCGTACAGCGTGCCCGCGGGAACGGCAAACTCGGCGGCGACATAGGCCATCGCCACGGGGCCGCCCGCGCTCGGCGCAAAGCTGCCGCTGCTCACCCGGCCAGCAGCCCGGCCATCGGCGGCCAGCAGCTCCGCGCCCTCTCGCACCGGGGTGCGATCCAGACCGATAAGGCCGATGCGGCGCCGGGGCGCGAGATTCGGCTGATCGATTTGGGCCAGGATGACTTCGGCGCCCGGAAATCCTCCGGCGCGCGCGCCACCGTTGCGCCGCACCTTCTGGATCGCCCAGGTCAGCCCCGCCTCGACCGGCGTGGTCGAGGTGTCGATATCGTGACCGTAAAGACAGAGCCCGGCTTCGAGCCGCAAGGTGTCGCGCGCCCCCAAACCGATGGGCTCAACCTCGGGCAGAGAGAGCAGCAAACGCGCAAGTCGCAGCGCATCGGCGGCGGCCACCGAGATTTCCAGCCCGTCTTCTCCGGTGTAGCCACTGCGTGTGGCAAAAATGCGAATCGCCCCCCCCTCGGTCGGCACATCCATCCAGCGACCTGTCATGAACACCAGGTCGGCCGCCTCGGGCACCAGACGGGCGAAGGTCTGCACGGCTTGCGGCCCCTGCAGCGCCAGCAAGGCCTGCTCGGGCAGGGGCAGCACAACCTCGCAGCGATCAGAAAGCGTCTGCAGCAAGGCCACATCCTGCACCTTGCAGGCGGCATTGACGATAAGGAACAGTTCCTGCCCGGCTCCATCGGCACGCTGACGCGGAATCACCATCAGGTCGTCGAGCACGCCGCCCTGCTCATTGGTGAACAAGGCGTAGCGCTGCTTGCCCTCGGGCAGCCCCTGGATGTCCATGGGCACCAAGGTTTCGAGCGCCGCAGCGGCGTCATCGCCGCGCAGCGCCACTTGCCCCATATGCGAAATATCGAACAGCCCCGCGCTTTGCCGGGTATGCAGGTGCTCGGCCAGAATGCCCTTCGGATATTGCACCGGCATGGCATAACCGGCAAATGGCACCATGCGCGCACCGAGTTCAAGGTGCAGGGCGTGCAGGGGCGTCAAAATCAGTTCGGAATCTGCGGAGTGGGACACGTCGGTTCTCGCGGGGGGTGAGACGCCTGAAGGCGCCAATGCCGCCGCATCTCTTGCCATCGCGGCGCAAGACACAGCACTCAACCCCTCGCTGTCCCGGGTACCTGAGAGATTGATCCGGCGAACCCGAGTTGCCAGACTTGCCCCTTCGGTGAGCGCTCAGTTTCAGCGCCACTCTCCAGTGAGGAACACCTTGCGGTGTGGTCAGTCCTTTTGCCTGAGCGGTACACCCGGTAAGGGCTTACGCCTTCGGCGGCTGCATGACATTGCAGCGCTCTCCTGACAAAGCCAGTGTATCGCAGCCCGACAAAGGCTTGCGCGGATTATTTTTTTCGGCGCTCTCCACCGCCCAGCCCCAGGCTTTCACGATACTTTTGCCGTCTTGCCTGCTGCCGATCGGCCATGTCGCCCATGGCCCGCTTTTTCGAGATGCCGAACATGGGGTCGATGATCTCCCACCAGATGAACGCCAGAGCCAAGGGCAGGAGCACCCACCACCAAGACCAGGCCGCCACGGGCCCGATGCTCAGGAGTTTGAGGACGATAAAGATCAGACCCAGAATGACAAACGCCATGACAGTGCACCCATGAGAGGAAATAGCGACAAGATACAAAAGGAAACACCGATTTGCACTGCGCGTGTTGCGTGAAATCAATCTGAAATGACACCTGAGCAATTCTCGCTGACTTCTTGTGCTGCGCGTCAACCGAATTGATTAAGATGCGTTACTTGGCTGTACCCGTTTTGTTTAACCCTACTGGAGGACTGGAATGAAAAAAGCTGTTTTCGCTGCTGCCCTGGCCGCTGCCGCCACCATGACCATGTCATCGGCTTTCGCCGCTGAAGACATGCTGGCTCTGGCCAAATCGAAGAACTGCCTGGCTTGCCACGCAGTGGACAAAAAACTGGTTGGCCCGTCCTACCAGGAAGTCGCCGCCAAGTACGCTGGCAAACCGGGTGCGGTTGACACCCTGAGCAAGGCCATCCTGCACGGCGTGTCTGGCGTGTGGGGCCCGGTGCCCATGCCCGCCAACCCGCAAGTCACCCCCGCCCAAGCCAAGCAACTGGCCGAGTGGGTGCTGTCGCTGAAGAAGTAATTCATACGCATTCATAGGCGACACCCGCAATATCTAGTGTTGCCTTGAAGGACGTAGATCGATAGGTCTGCGACGCTGAAAAGCCGAGATGCCGCGAGGTCTCTCGGCTTTTTTATGCGCGCCGCTTCCACAGACTGAGTCGGCGCCCACAAAAAAGCGCCCCGAAGGGCGCTTGGGTTTGATGGACCGCTGCCGCAACAGACGGTCCAATCGCACCGGGTTTACTGCACGGCCACCACACTCTTCTTGCCGTCCTTGTCGAACGTCGAGATGGTGATGGTGGCGTCCACCAACTCACCGGTCTTGGTGAAGTGAATATCTTTCTTGGTCACGCCGTTGTAGTCGATGTTCTGGATGAAGGGCAGGTACTTCTTCGGATCGACTGACTTGGCCTTCATCATCGCATGCGCCAGCACCATGGTGCCGTCATACGAGTAAGGCGAATAAAGCTGGAACGCGCTGGCGCCGAACTCGGCGTCATAGCGCTTTTTCCAGGCTTCGCCGCCCGGCATCTGGCTCAGTGGCGAGCCGCCTTCGGCGCAGGTGACGCCAGCAACGGCTTCACCCGCGAGCTTGCCCAGTTCCGGTGCGCAGATGCCATCGCCGCCCATCAGCGTGGCCTTGATGCCCAGTTGGCGCATCTGGCGAACCAGCGGGCCGGCCTGGGGATACATGCCGCCGTAGAAAATGATGTCCGGCTGCGAAGCCTTGATCTTGGTCAGAATGGCGGAGAAGTCGGTGGCTTTGTCGTTGGTGTACTCGCGATCCACCAGTTTCATGCCGTCTTTCTGGGCCGTCTTGGCGAACACGTCGGCCACGCCCTGACCGTAGGCGGTACGGTCATCGATCACAGCGACGGTCTTGGCTTTCAGCGTGTTCTTGGCATAGTTGGCCAAACCTGCGCCCAGCGCGCTGTCGTTGGCGATGATGCGGAAGAAGGTCTTGAAGCCTTGTTGCGAAATCTTGGGATCGGTGGAAGAAGGAGTGATGTTGGGGATGCCGGCGTTGTTGTAAATGCGCGAAGCGGGGAAGGTGCAGCCGGAGTTCAAGTGGCCGACGACGCCATTGACCTTTTCATCAACGAATTTTTGCGCCACGGTGGTGGCTTGTTTCGGGTCGGCTTGGTCGTCCTGGGCATCGACCTTCCACTCGACCTTTTTGCCGCCGATGACGATGTTCTGCGCGTTCAGATCTTTGATGGCCATTTTCACGCCGTTGGCGTTGTCCTGGCCGAAGCTGGCTTGCGGGCCAGACAGGGGAGATGCGCTACCGATGGTGACGGTGATGGTGTCCGCAGCGTAGGCGGTGCCAATGGCCATGGACAGGGCCAGCAGCGGAGCGACGTATTTCAGTTTCATGAATGAGCCTCCAATAGGAAAGACGTGTGTTGTGTTGTGAAGTCAGCTTGAATCTGACAGGGCGATACATTAACCGAGTTACAGAATTTTGAACAGATCGCCTTTACCAACACTAGCAAGCAATGTGCCCGCTGGCTTTTGGGTTGACTGCCTGGCAAAACTATTTCAGTTCAAGCGGTTTCAAGCTTGCTGCAACGCCTCGGCGAGCGAGGCGCGCAGGGTTGGCTTGAGGGTGTCGAACAGTCTGGCGGCCAGTTGGGGAGCCAACGCATCCAGTTCGGCGTAAACCAGCTCCAGCAACTGCTGCTGCAGCCCGGGTGCGATGCGCAGCCAGAGTTCGTCGAGGTCGATGGCGGGCACCTCCAGCAACGGAACGTCTGCAGACTGTGCAAGCTCGGGGCGGCGATAGACCGCCTGCGCATAGGCCGAGGGCTGGACTGTAAACGGGGGGTCGACGATGTCTTCCTCGATCACGGCATCCTCAGGCTCCAATCGCTCGGTGAGCACGGGCAAGACGACAGGGTTGGGCGGTAATGATTTCATGATCGGGACGGGATGATGGTGGGATCGAACCCGGCGGCCCGATAAGCGCGCAGGCGTTCGCGGGCGGCGGGCTTGTCGGGCCCGTTTTCACTCACGAGCTCGATCACTCGCTCCAGAGATTCCCAGCCGGTCACCAGATCGGGGCCGAGATTCACCAGGGCAGTCACCCGCCCGGCCCGGGGCAGATCGGGCAGGGGCGCCAGGATGACCGGCGTTTTGTCAGCGAGCGGGTCGTCCTGCCAGACATGCGGCACAAAACTGCCGGGCTGAAAAGTCCACAACAACGGATCGAGTTCCGTGAGCAAGGGCTCGGGCGCGGCTACCAGCACGCGAGCGCCGCGCTGTGTCGCCGTGCGCAGCAGCCCACAGGCGTAACGCAGCGGGTCAGGCAGGTTCACACGAAACTCGACTGAGCAGGGCATGATGGCGCGCAACGGCGGGTTGCCGGACAACGCTTACTGCGCCTGCGACAGCAGGTAGCTGACCAGCAGCGGCACCGGGCGGCCGGTGGCCCCCTTGTTGGCGCCGCTGTTCCAGG
This sequence comes from Thiomonas sp. SCN 64-16, assembly GCF_001725585.1. Lineage (NCBI taxonomy): Bacteria > Pseudomonadati > Pseudomonadota > Betaproteobacteria > Burkholderiales > Thiomonas > Thiomonas sp. SCN 64-16. The sequence continues at coordinate 12,687 of NZ_MEGQ01000041.1, forward strand.
CCGTGCCCGCGATGTCGAGGTGCGCCCAGCGGTAGTCTTTGGCGAAACGCCACAGGAAGCAGGCTGCGGTGATGGCGCCAGCAGGCCGCCCGCCGATATTGGCCACATCGGCGAAATTGCTCTTGAGCGCATCGGCGTAGTCGGTCTCAAGCGGCATGCGCCAGCAGGGATCGAGCGTGGCGCGACCGGCTTCGAGCAGCGCGTTGGCCAGAGCGTCGTCTGCGGTGAACAGGCCACTGTTGACCTTGCCCAGCGCAATCACGCAGGCCCCGGTGAGCGTGGCGATGTCCACCACCGACTGCGGTTTGTAGCGCGCAGCGTAGGTCAGCGCGTCGCAGAGGATGAGGCGGCCTTCGGCGTCGGTGTTGAGAATTTCGATGGTCTGACCCGACATGCTGGTCACCACATCACCGGGTTTGATGGCACCGCCGTCGGGCATGTTCTCGGTGGCCGCGATCAGGCCGACCACGTTGATCTTGGGTTTGATGCGGGCAATGGCCTCGAACGCGCCCAGCACCGACGCGGCTCCAGACATGTCGAACTTCATTTCGTCCATCTCGGCGCCGGGCTTGAGCGAAATGCCGCCGGTATCGAAGGTCACGCCTTTACCGACGAGCACATGCGGCGCGTCTTTCTTGCCCGCGCCGCGATATTCCAGCACGATGAACTTGGGCGGCTGCACCGAGCCCTGCGCCACGGCCAGAAACGAACCCATGCCGAGCTTTTCCATTTCCGGACGCCCGAGCACCTTGCAGTCCAGTCCGTGGAATTTGGCCATCTTTTTCGCCATTTCAGCGAGGTAAGTGGGCGTGCAGTAATTGGCCGGCAGATTGGCGAGTTCGCGCGTGAGGCGCACGCCGATGGCGACCGACTCGGCCTGCTGCAGGGCGGCTTTCGCCGAAGTCGGCACGGCATCGCCCCCCACGGCGCAGAGCTGAACGGCTTCGAGCGCAGGGGTATCGGCGTCTTCGACGTTACGCGTCGTATCGAAGCGGTAGAACACCTCGGAGAACACCGTGGGCGTGAGTTCAGCCAGGGTATCCAGGCCATTGACCGACAGCAGATGCGCCTGCTTGACCGGCAAGGTCTTGAGCATCTGGGCGGCGGCCTGCAGCGCCTTTTTCCAGTCGCGCAATTCCGGCTTGGCCGCCAGCCCCACGAGCAGCAGACGCCGCGCCGCGACCGCGGTGGGCCGGTGCAGTGACAGAACGGTGCCAGGCTTGGCCTTGAAATCGCCATCCACGGCCAGTTGGGCGATCAGGTTGTCGAGTGCGTCCGCATCGTTCAGACCGCTGGCGCCGCGCCCCTCGGGCACAAAGACCACCAGGGCATCGGTTTTGGTCTGAAGCGGCTTTTTGACGGCGGATATACTGAATTTCATGTTCAGGGTTCCTGAGTGAGTGTGGCTGCATTATTCCATCGCGCTTCGCTTTACGCCCCCCAGCGGCCCGCCGCCCACATCGCCCCAGCCGCCAGTTTTCCTCATGCTCCTCGATTTGACCCTGCGCCGTGAAATGAGCCGCAATTTCGGCGGCGCTTTCACCGTGCTGTTCACCGTGGTCATCACCCTGATGCTCATTCGCATTCTGGGTCAGGCGTCCGATGGTCAGGCCAGCCCGCAGGATGTGTTTCTGCTCATCGGTCTGACCGCGCTGAGCTATTTGCAGATCGTCATCACCCTGTCGCTGTTTCTGGCGGTGCTGCTCACCTTCACCCGCATGTGGCTCGATTCCGAGATGACCATCTGGCGCACCACCGGGGTGGGGCGGCTGCGGTTGATGGTCAGCGTGCTGCGCTTTTCGTGGCCCATTCTGCTGTTGATCGCCGCACTCACCCTGTTTGCCTGGCCCTGGGCCAACCAGCAGTCCACGGCGTTGCGCATTCGCTTCGAGCAACGCTCCGACATTTCGCGGGTGGCGCCGGGGCAGTTCCGCGAATCGGCCTCGGGCAAGCGGGTATTTTTCATCGACAAGGGCGCGCAGGCCGGGGGGGTGGCGCACGACATCTTCATCCGCGATGACACCTCGGGACAGGCGGTGCTGATCACGGCACGCTCGGCGCAGGTGCAGCGCATCGATGGTCAGCCCTTTCTGGTGCTGAGCAACGGCAACCGCTACGCGCATACGCCGGGTCAGGCCAACTACACCATCACTTCCTTCGATTCGCTGGACATGCGGCTCGATGCAACCACCGGTTTGAGCAATGTGGCGGACAATAAGACCGGGCCGGTCAACTGGCTCACGCAGCCCAACCGCAACGTACCCACCGAGTATCTGTTCAACCCGGCCATTCCCAACTGGCTGGGCGAACTGTCGTGGCGGCTAGGTGTGCCGTTGTCTGCGGCCTTGCTGGCCTTGATGGCGCTGCCGCTGGCCTCGGGTTCGGTGCGAACCGGCCGCGCGGGCAGCCTGATCAGCGCCATTCTGGTCTACCTGATTTATTTCAACCTGCTCAATGTGCTGCAAGGCTGGATCAGCGAAGGCCGGGTGGGATTTACCAGCGGCTTCCTGCTGGTGCACGGCAGCGCGATTTTGTTCCTGTTGTTGCTGCTGATGCGGGGCAACGGCTGGCTGCACCGCCTGTGGCCAGTCCGCGCACGATCCGGAGCACACGCCTGATGCGCACGGTACGCCGCTTTCTGCTGCTGCATGTGCTCAGCGCTGTGGGTCTGGTGACCCTGGCTTTTCTTGCGCTGCTGTTTTTCATCGACATGCTCAACGACCTGAGCAATTTGGGCAAACCGGGTTTCAGCCTGAGCGGCACCCTGCTGCATGTTGCGCTGAGCATGCCCAGCCGCGCCTATGAAGTCTTGCCCATCGCCACGCTGGTGGGCGGCGTGTTCGCGCTGGCCTCTTTGGCTGCGAGCAGCGAATTCACCATTCTGCGAATTTCGGGACTGAGCCCGCGCGCGGCGCTGGTTTTGCTGCTGCAACTGGCCGCCGCACTGGTCGTCACCTTGTTCCTGCTCGGTGAGTGGCTTGCACCGGCAGCCGGGCAACTGTCGGCGCGCTTGCAGGCCGGGGGGGGTTCCGGCATCGGCACCCAATTGGCTTCGGGCGTTTGGCTGCGCAACGATTCAGACCGAAGCGGCAATCAGACCGTCAACATCAAGGCCATCAACACCCGAGGCGATCTCACCGACATCCACATCTACGTGCTCAATGCCCAGGCGCAGATTGCTGCGGAACTGCATGCGCCCAGTGGCCAGTACGAAGGCGGTGGCACCTGGATGCTGCACAACCTCACCCGCACCGAACTCCCGCAACAGACCGGCGCCGCATTAAAAGTGACCCAGTTGCCGAGCTATCGCTGGCGGACCTCGCTCTCGCCCAGCGTGCTCGGAGTGCTGTTGCTATCGCCCGACAAGATGTCGGCCATCGACCTGTGGCGCTACATCCAGCATTTGCGCGCCAATCATCAGGCGGCGGAACGCTATGAAATCCAACTGTGGAAAAAGCTGTTCTACCCCTTCAGCGCCGTGGTGATGTTGCTGCTGGCCCTGCCCTTCGCCTACCTGCACACGCGCTCGAAAGGCGTCAGCGGCAAAGTGCTCGCGGGCATCGTGCTGGGAATCGCGTTCATCCTGCTCAACACCCTGTTTTCCAGTCTGGGCATTTTGGGAACGTGGCCGCCGGCCATCACCGCAGCCATGCCCATGCTGCTGTTTGGCGGACTGGGGCTGATCGTGTTTGCCTGGCAGGTGCGGTTCCGCTAAAACCGGCCGAACAAGGATTGCGATGAACCTGCACCAATTCCGTTTTCTGCAAGAGGCCGTGCGCCGCAAGCTCAACCTCACCGAGGCGGCGCGGGCGCTGCATACCTCGCAGCCCGGCGTGTCCAAGGCCATCATCGAGCTGGAGAGCGAGCTGGGAGTGGAAATTTTCAGCCGCCACGGCAAGCGCATCCGCAAACTCACCGAGCCGGGCATCGAGGTGCTGCGCAGTGTGGACATCATTCTGCGCGAGGTCGCCAACCTCAAGCGCATCGGGCAGGACTACGCCGCGCGCGATGCAGGCCAGCTCACTGTGGCCGCCACTCACACCCAGGCCCGCTACAAGCTGCCCTGGGTGATCGCCGAGTTCCGCCGACGCATGCCCGCCGTGCAGGTGCAACTGCTGCAGGGCACGCCCGACCACGTGGCGCAGGCCGTGCGCGAAGAACGCGCCGATCTAGGCCTGGCCAGCGAGTCGCTGCAAGATTCGCCCGACCTGCTCACCCTGCCCTGCTACAGCTGGCAGCATCTGGCCGTCGTGCCGCACGGGCACGCCTTGTGTGATCGCACCGAGCTCACCCTGGCCGAATTGGCCACCTTTCCGCTGGTGACCTACGAGCCCACCTTTGCCGGACGCCGTCAGATCGATGCCGCCTTTGCCCATGCCAACCTGCAACCGCAGATCGTGCTCGAAGCGCTCGATTCCGACGTGCTCAAAACCTATGTCGAACTGGGGCTGGGTGTGGGGCTGATCGCCGAAATGGCCATCTCGGCTGAACGTGACACCGCACTGCGCGCGCTTCCCGCCGGGCATCTGTTCGGTCAGCAGCTCACGCGCGTGGCGTTCAAGCGCGGCGTGCTGCAACGCAGTTTCGTGCCCCTGTTCACCGAGCTGATCTCGCCCCGCCTGCCGCGCAAATTGGTGGAGCAAACCCTGCGTGGTGAGCTGGACGGACAAGACGTGTTTTCCATCTGAGAGGGTGTGAACAAATCCGCCACGCCCGCTCCTCGCGCCCAAACACCCCCGCTCGGCGTTGCAAATGCTCGCCGTGCCGACGGGCACGGCTGTGCTTTGCGCCTTGATCGCGGGCGTTTGGACGCGCTGCTCGGCCACGCCGGATTCATTCACACCCTCTGACCGCCGCTGTCCCCCATGTCGCCCCAAACTCACCAAACGCCCCACATTGCCTCGCGTCTGCCGCAAGTCGGCACCACCATCTTCACCGTCATGTCGGCACTGGCGCAGGAGCATGGCGCCATCAACCTCGGCCAGGGATTTCCGGATTTTTCCTGCGACCCGCGCCTTATCGACGCGGTGGATCAGGCCATGCGCCGCGGCGCCAACCAATATCCGCCCATGGCCGGCGTTCCCGCCTTGCGGCAAGCGGTGGCCGACAAGATCGCGGCCCTGCACGGTGCGCGCTATGACGCCGACGCCGAAATCACCATCACCGCCGGGGCGACTCAGGCCATTTTCACGGCCCTGCTCGCCGTGGTGCATCCGGGCGATGAAGTCATCGTGCTCACGCCCAGCTACGACAGCTACCTGCCCAACATCGCCCTGTGCGGCGGCGTGGCCCGCACCGTGCCCTTGCAAGCCGACTTCCGCCCGGATTTCGCCGCCATCGCCGCGGCCATCACCCCACGCACCCGTGCCTTGCTCATCAACAGCCCGCACAATCCCAGCGGCACGGTCTGGAGCGAGGCCGATATGCGGCAGCTCGAAGCGCTGCTCGCGCCCACCGACATTGTGCTGATTGCCGATGAGGTGTACGAGCACATGGTGTTCGACGGCGCACAGCATCAAAGCGCCGCGCGGTTTCCCGGCCTGGCCGCGCGTGCCTTCGTGGTGTCGAGTTTCGGCAAAACCTTTCACGTCACGGGTTGGAAGGTCGGCAGCGTCGCCGCCCCGGCCGCGCTCACCGCGGAGTTCCGCAAGGTGCATCAGTTCAACGTATTCACCGTCAACACGCCCATGCAGCATGGCTTGGCCGACTATCTGGCCGACCCGGCGCCTTACCGCGATCTGCCCGGCTTCTATCAGGCCAAGCGCGACCGCTTCCGCGCCGGACTCGCGGCCAGCCGGTTTGAACTGCTGCCCTGCAGCGGCAGTTACTTTCAGTGCGTGCGCTACGACGCCATCAGCGACCTGCCGGACGACGCCTTCTGCCGCTGGCTCACCGCCGAGATCGGCGTGGCCGCTATTCCGCTATCGGCCTTCGAGCCCGACGGACGGCAGCGCGGCGTGGTTCGTTTCTGTTTCGCCAAACAAGACGCCACGCTGGACGCCGCGCTCAAACGGCTTGCTGCGCTGTAGGCCATTTATCGCGCCACGCCTGCACCGCCTGCGCCAGCAGTTCGGGCAGGGTGTTGGAACGAACGTCCAGCCCCAGTACACCGAGCGCGTGCTGCACGCTCTGCGCCCCGGCCACGAAGGCTGCCGCGCCCTGATGCTTGGAGAGTTTTTGTCCCTGCGCGTCCCGCACCAGCGGGGTGTGCAGATAGCGCGGCGTCGGCAGACCGAGCAGACGCTGCAGGGCGATCTGCCGGGCGGTCGAAGCGGCCAGATCTTCCCCGCGCACCACATCGGTCACGCCTTGCGCCGCATCGTCCACCACCACGGCGAGTTGATAGGCCCAGGCGCCGTCGGCGCGTTTGAGCACAAAGTCGCCCACCTCCTGGCTAAGCACCTGAGACTGCGCGCCCAAGCGGCGGTCGCTCCAGCGCAGGGGCTGCGCGGCATCGTCAGGCAGACGCACGCGCCATGATCGCGGACTGCGGCCGTGCAAGCCGGTGCGGCAAGTTCCGGGATAGACCGCCTCTTGCCCGCGCGCCGGCAGGCGGCCCTGCGCGCCAAGTAGCGCCAGAATGTCTGAGCGGGAACAGCCGCAGGGGTAAGCCCGACCGGAGGTGACGAGTTGGTCGAGCGCCTGCTGATAGAGCGCCTCGCGCTGCGATTGCCAAACGGGCGGCTGATCGGGCTGCAGACCGCAGTCCGCAAGTTGCTGCAGGATGCACTCGGCGGCGCCGGGCTGGTTGCGGGTGAAGTCCACATCTTCCACGCGCACCAGCCAGAGCCCGCCATGCGCGCGCGCGTCCAGCCAGGAGGCCAGCGCAGCGACCAGAGAGCCCGCATGCAGCGGCCCGGTAGGTGACGGCGCAAACCGGCCGACGTAAGTCTGTACCTGTAGGGATATCGTCATGCCAGCGGACACTGGCGACCCGGGCTCAATGCCCTTCAATCAGGGCGTTGATGTCCTGTGCCAGATCTTTGGCCGAGACGCCCTCGCGCTCGAACAGCCGGATCTTGCCCTTGGGATCGAACACATAAAACCCGGCGGTGTGATCCATGGTGTAGCTGCCCGGCGTCTTGCCCGGCACTTTTTTGTAGTACACCTTGAAGTCTTTCGCCGTCAGGGCGATCTGCTCGGGCGTGCCGGTAAGCGCCAGGAAAGTCGGGTTGAAATGAGTGACGTAGGCCTTGAGGATTTCCGGCGTGTCACGCTCGGGGTCGACGGTAACGAACAGAAACTGCACATCGCGGGCTTTCTCACCCAGATCGTCCATGGCCTGCGCCACCACCTGCATCGATGCCGGGCAGATGTCGGGGCATTGGGTATAGCCGAAGTACATCACCACCACCTTGCCGGCAAAGTCGGCCAGGGTGCGGGTCTTGCCATTGAAATCGGTCAGCGAAAAGCCATCGGCATAAGGCACCCCGGTGATGTCCACGCCGTGAAACACATAGGGCTTGCTGCAGGCCGTCAGCACCAAAGAGGCAAGGGGCGCAAAAGCGGCAGACAGAACCAGCGAGCGACGTGCGGCAGAAAAGCGGGCGGGCATCAGACGAGCGTTCAGACGAAGTGGAAGTGCAGATAATGGTCCACCAGCAGGGCGGCGAAGAGCAGCGAAAGGTACAGGATGGAATAGCGGAAGGTCTTGCGCGAGAGCAAATCGCTGTACTCACGCTTGAGCGCCCAGGCGTAGGCGATAAAAATGCCGTCGAGCACCACCGCGCTGGCCAAATAGATCAGGCCGCTCATGCCCAGCACATAGGGCAGCAGCGTCACCGCGCTGAGCAGCAGGGTGTAGAGCAGAATCTGCGTGCGGGTGAACTCGGAACCATGCGTGACCGGCAGCATGGGCAGTCCGGACTTTTTGTAATCTTCCACCCGGTAAAGCGCCAGCGCCCAGAAATGCGGCGGCGTCCACAGAAAGATGATGAGAAACAGCAGCATGGCGTCGACCGAGACGTTGCCGCTCACTGCCGCCCAGCCCAGTACCGGCGGCATGGCGCCCGAGGCGCCGCCAATGACGATGTTCTGCGGCGTGGCCGGTTTGAGGAAGATGGTGTAAACCACGGCATAGCCGACGAAGGTGCCGAAGGTCAGCCACATGGTCAGCGGATTGACCTGGGTGTAGAGCAGCCACATGCCAGCGGCGCACAGCACCCCAGAAAACGTGATGATGACCGGCGCGCTCAGTTCGCCATTGGCCGAGGGCCGCCAGGCGGTGCGGCGCATCACCGCATCGATCTTCTGCTCGACCAGGCAGTTGAACGCAGCTGCAGCGCTGGCCACCAGCCAGATGCCCAGCGTGCCGAACAACACCGGCTGCCAAGCCGGCAGGGTGGGCTCGGCGAGAAACATGCCGATGACCGCGCAGAACACGATCAGCTGCACCACGCGCGGCTTGGTCAGCGCATACAGCTGCGACGCAATTCGCAGGGGGCTGGGGGTGTTGTTGAGAACTTGATGATTCATGAGAGTCTCCTGAAGCAGGCCTCAATGCTTCGGCAAGGGATGGGGCGGCGTCACTTTGACGAAGGCCGAGCCGAGCGATTCCGAAGGCGCTTGTTGACGCGCGGTGGCGCTGACGCGGTAAATCCCCATGACGAGCAGCAGCATCAGGACGGCTGAGCCGCCGTTATGCGCCACGGCAACGATCAGGGGATGCCCCTCGGTGACCAGCACGATGCCGAAAACGACTTGCAGCACCACGGCAATTGCAATCCACATCGCCAGACGGCGCAATGCTGTAAATCGCCAGAGCACCGCAACGGCCGCAAACACCGCCGCGGTGGCGACGATGGCGAACAGGCGGTGCCCCCACTGAATGGCCACCAGCGCGGCCTCGGTGATCGGCTGGCCGTCACCGGTCAGACCTAGGTGGCGCCAAAGCGTGAAACCCTGCGCCCAGTTGGCATTGGGGTCGAAACTTCCATTGCAGGTAGGAAAGCCGCTGCAGGCCAGAGCGGCGTAGTTGGTACTCGTCCAGCCGCCGAGGAAAATCTGAATGCCGACCGCGATCATTGCGATCCACAGCAAAGCGCGCGTGAGCGTACCGGCGTTCACGCTCACCAAATCTGCCCGGTTTCGCATCCAGAACCAGGCCAGTAGCGCCAGCAGGATGACGCCCCCCATGAGATGCAGGGTGACGATCAGGGGAATCAACTGCATGGTCACCGTCCATTTACCGAACAGGCCTTGCAGGATCACCCAGAAAAAGAGCACGATCGGCAAGCCGAGCTTGATGTCTTCTCCATGTTTTTTCGCCCAGATCGCCCGGGCCAGCAGCACCATGATCAGCGTGCCGATAATGCTGCCGGCGTAGCGATGGATCATTTCCACCCAGGCTTTGAAGGGGCTCACATAGCCCTGGGTGCCGCCCTGCTCTTCAACCGCCTGCGCGATCTGCTCATGCGCCTGCAGCGGCGTGAACTTGGCATAACAGCCGGGCCAGTCGGGGCAGCCCAGGCCGGAGTCGGTCAGGCGCACATACGAGCCGAACATCACCAGATCGAGGGTGAGGAACACCAGTACCGCGGTGAGCTTGGACCAGCGCATTTTCAGTCCCATCCAAAACACCCCGGCCAGCACCAGCACCCACACCAGCGCCTGCACCCAGTGCAGAGAAAACTGCCAAATGGCATTGCTTGCGACACTCATTGGACGGGCTCCACATGCTTGAACTTGATACCGGCGTTGTTGTAGAGCAGCTTGGCGAGCACACGCCGCATCCGGGTGGGATCGGGGTTGGCCGGAAACTGCATCATCAGGTGGCCGAACGGATCGACTAGCCACGTCGGCCCCTGCAAGCTGCCGTCTTTGTGAGGCAGCCAACTGGCCAGTTGTTGCGGGTTGCCGCGCAGGATCAACGTTCCTTCGGCCGGCTCCAACACGCCTGGGTTGATCGGCGCATCGTCCGTCACCAGCCAGACGCGCACGACCTGGTCGCGGTTATCGCCCTGGGCGATGCGGATCTGCCGCATGTAAAACAAGGATTGTTGGCACTCTTTGTCGCAGGCGCCCGGCGCTGCCATCACCATCAGCCAGTAGCCCTCGAGCCGTTTCAGGTTGTAGGGTTGGCCGTCCAGCGTTTTGAGGCCCAGATTCAAGGGAATCGGGCGCTGCGGCTCGACCAGACTGCCGTAAGGCGGCTTGCCCGCAGGATGGACGACGTAAAACAAAAAAAACGCGGCCACTATGGGCGCTGCCGCCATGGCGAACAACAGCCACAGCGTCAACATCGACCGCGGTTTGCGCACAGGCGGCTGGGCGGAGGGGGGCAGGCTGGAGGTCAAGGGGGAGCTCACGGTCGGGGCATCAAGTCAAAGGCGTCGAAACAATCAATCGGTCAATTAAGGGCTGAACGTGCGGTCACAGCACGCGCGGTGCAGTCGAACCTTCGGCGCAACGCTTTGACTTGGTCTTGCGCAAACGCTGAAAGACAAAATACAACAGTAACACCACACCCGTGGCACTCATGCCAAACCACTGCGCGGCATAGCCATAGTTGGTGCCGACTCCGGTTTTCGCTGCGGGCCACTGCCTGCCAAGGCCATCGTGCAGGTCGCCTGACTGTCTCAACACGAAGGGCAGAAGCTTGATGTGATGAAAGTCCGCGTACTTCTGCAGATTGACGTTCTGGCGTATGACCTGGCCCGGCGGCTCGGCAAAAAACGAAAACCATTCTGATGGCGGCGGGGCAATAAGTCCATCGATCACTGTCAATCCTTGAGGCGTTTTATAGGGCTTGATCAAGTCCATCGCCTGAAAATTTCGCGGCACCCATCCGCGCAGCACCATCAAATAAGTATCGCTGTCTGCGAGCTTCAAGGGCGTCAGCACCCAGAAGCCCACCTGCTCGTTTTGCTGTCGGTTCTGCAGGTAGATCGTCCACTGCTCGGCAAACACGCCACGCGCTTCAGCGCGCCGCCAGACATCGCGACTGAGCCGAACTTCGGCCTGACCGATCTGCAGCGGATGCGCCTTTTCGCGCTGATCCATCTGCAAATTGAGCGCCTCTTTTTCGTGCGCGCGGCCCAGTTGCCAAAATCCGAGCGACGTCGTCACTCCGATCACCAACAGCCCCAAAATGATGATCAGCAACTCTTTGGGGCCAAAGGCCTTCTCAGACATCAGCGTCCCGGAATCTGAGGTAATCTGTTTAGACATCTGCACAAGCCCGCACCATGAAAATCCTGATCCCCATCGCCTTCCTGCTCATCATCGGCAGCCTGTTTTCCGGCCTATTCTTTGTGATGAAGGATAAGGGCAAAAGCAATCGCGCTGTGTACGCACTGACTTTCCGGGTGGGATTCTCGGTCTTGCTTTTTTTGATTCTGATCATCAGCTACAAGATGGGGTGGATACACCCACATGATGTCGGGCAATAACCCGAACAAAAAATGCGCCGCAACGTGCGGCGCATTTTTTTGCTGAGTGGAGCTTAGAGCCAGTAAACCAAGACGTACAGCAGCAACCAGACCACGTCGACGAAGTGCCAATACCAGGCGGCGCCTTCGAAGGCGAAGTGATGATCTGCGGTGAAATTACCCCTGATCAAGCGAACCAGCACTACGGACAACATGGTCGCACCGAGAAACACGTGGAAACCGTGAAACCCGGTCAGCATGAAAAAGGTCGAACCGTAAATACCGGAGGTCAGTTTCACACCCTCAACGGTGTAAGCGTGGTGATACTCATAGCCCTGCATGAAAAGGAACAACACACCAAGCGCAATCGTCAGTGACAGCCAGAAAATAGCCTTTCCGCGATGCGATGCCCGCAGCGCGTGG